>JAUWNA010000506.1 GCA_030612905.1 Promethearchaeota archaeon | reverse complement strand
GATAGAACTTGTGAACTAATAAAAGTATATTAAAAAAAGATTATTTTAATTTCTTGACTCGTTTAGCTATTTTCTTTTTAATGTCTTCGTAAGATGGCGGGGGCCCCGTTCTAATCTCCTTTTCGTCAATAAAAAGTGCATCAGCAATTCCCCACTCCAAAAAAGTTTCCCTATTGAACGTATCTATTTCATTAAAAACTACCTTATCTCCAAATTCTGAAGCTGCTCTTCTTGCTCTCTCAAAAACTATGTTTTGAGCGGGACACCATCCATTTATAAATGATGTCACGGATACTTTCCCTGGTATTTCTTTGGGCTTTTTTTTCTGTCTTATCATTTTAGGCGGAATAGCATCGTTGGAAAAAGGTTTCCATAGTAAAACGCTTATGCTCTGCTTATCAATTTTAACGTAACCTTGCTTTTTAAACCAAGAGGCTCTCATAAAAACAGGTATAGAAAGACCCCATGCTACTAATCCTTTCGCACCCTTACTCTTTACATCTTCTTCTGCAGCTTTTATTAAACGCTTACCAATTCCCTTCTTCTGGAAGTCTCCAACGCCCTCTTTGTAGCCGTGCACCCAGATACAGTTTATAAAGTATAAATTATCACCCTCTGCGGTAGAATATTCAAGAGGAACATATTGTATCATTCCTACTACTTTATCGTCCTCAGTCACAGCAATTTTAACGCCAAGCCCTTTGTCTTTCATTTTGTTATACCAAAGCTCCTTGTGATCCCCAGCTTCTTTCATCTCATCGCTCCAATCTTCAAGACACATAAAATAAAGTCCGTTATATTTTTCCTCTAAATCAATTATTTTCGTAAAACATCACTCTCCTAAGTATTGGATTTACTTAAATAAAACTTAATGAATATATAGATATCTAACAATAAAAACTTATCATATATTAAATAAGTCGTTACATCCACGAAGCTATCTTTGGAGTTTGCGCTAAAATATCGACGAGAACATCGTATTCAATACATTTTATTCTTGTGTCAACTGAGTCTGGGTCGATCCCTCGCGCTAAAAGGTCGGGTGCCATCGCAAATACGGTTATGGGCAGATTTAACAATAAATTTAAAGAAGTGGGCATCATTCCCTTTTTAGAAGTTCCTATAACTCCGTCGTGTATCAAAACAACAGTGATATTTGCTTCTTTAGTCTGTTCCTTTACTATTTTAAATAGATTATCTATGGATGTACTTTTTCTCGTACTAAATCCAAAAAGATAAACCAATTTTTTTATATCCTCCATCTGTACCACCATAATCCCATCACCCTAATACCTATAAAATACATCCGCTTCTAAAATAAACGCTGAAATCTCCTTCCAACTCGCAATTTTTACGTTGTCAAAATCTATCAAATCTGAAGGCTCAATACCGGCTATTTCTAAAGCAGAGTCTAACGCGTAAACCTCGAAGTCAGATAGTTCCATCATTCTAAAAATACTCGATGGAGTTTCCATGTTAACTTTCTTAGGATCAAAATTCTTACTTAAAAAATAGACCGAATCGCCGATGAACACAATCTTACACTCGTCTAGATCCCCCACTGCCATAATTCCAGCAGCCATACGGATTGCTTCGAGAGCAGAATTTTTACCTATTGGGGAATCTTCGCACAGAATTACCACAGATTTTACCATTAATTTACACCCCTGGACCAAATACTATAACTCTATCTGATTCTGCCATCCACTCAGACAATCCACCTAATCCCACTTGGTCCGCTCCCTCAATAAAATCATCGGACTTTAGCCCAGTGAAATTAACCCAGGTACTACAAACTGATAAATTTAGGCTATTCTTCTTTATGAAATTCTCAAGGCGCTCGGGTAGATTTCTCATGCTTGAGCTTATATTTATTTCACGTTTGACGTTATACACGCCACTCCCGTAGAAAAAAATGCCTAAAATTTGATGCCCTTTCTTTAAGATTGCCTCTCCTAAGTTAAGCATCGTATCTATCGCTTCAAATTTATAAGGTTCCGCGCACACAACAAAGGTAAAAACAACCATATTAGTAAAATCACTTTTTTTTAATGATTATTTAGTGTTATTTCTTATTTATATAGCGGTTTCTTATTTATCATTTTTCGCAAAAGAAAACGAGTTCCTTTAGGGAAGTGATGAATTTTGCATCATTAAAAGTAGAACCTCTTCTTCTTTAAATAAAAAAAAATAATAGATTAATCAATGCAACTCGTTCGACAAGTTCAATTCAAACGAT
>JAUWNA010000206.1 GCA_030612905.1 Promethearchaeota archaeon | reverse complement strand
CGAAGAAGAGATTAAAAGAGAAGAGTTAAAAGGGGAAGACGACGAAAGCCTTCAAAAAGTCTACGAGAAGCAAACTGGAAAAAAAGCGATATATCGAGGAAAAGAAACTAAAGCGTACAAGTCTTGGAAACGCAAAATGTTAAAATAGATCCTAATTTTTTTCTTTATTTTTTATTAATTATTAAGTTAGCATAAAATTGTAGAACTTCTTGTAAAAGTTTTTTTAAAAAAATTAGAAAAAATAAAAAGGTGTTTAGATTACTAAATTCAATTCATTTCAAACATTTGATTGTCTGCGACTAACGTCTCATCATACGTGGATTTCTAAAGAGGTCAAGCTCATTTTTGGGCACTTTGTAATCTGTAGTACCGGTTGATTTCATCTTTTTATACAAGCTTTTAACTATTTTTTTAGCACCGTCCATAAAGTTACAAGCCAACCCAAAAAGTATTATGTAGCGCATAAAAGTTTTGTCTTTTGCGTAGTCTTCGTCGAAGATTTCAATAATATATTCCTTTTGAATGGGGTGACCATCTATTCGTGCGATCACTTTTTTTCCGATTAAAAATTTATAGTTCCTCCCGGGACCGATAACTCCTTTTGCTAAAACCATCTGGAGCTTATCGCCTTTTTCTTCGGGCAGGAGGGGGAACGTCCAACGTGAACCCCAGAATCGCCATCCTCTTACGAATCGAATTAAGCTTTTTATTCCGGGGACTTGTGCGTAAAAAACTGGTGCGGCGTGTTTAATTTCAAAACTCTGAATGAGAGAATGAGCTATGCTTAACTCTATTCCCCCTTTAAAATTACCACCTTTAGCCCTTGAATCCATCGTCTCTTCCATAATCGTAAAATAGCGGCATACGAGTCTCTTTTCCTCTAACGGGTTCTCTTCCCATTGCTCTTTGTTAAAAGCAATGATATTTTTCTTTTGGCCGTCTATTTCGATAACGCCTTCGATATCGAAGCTTTTAGAGAACCAACGCGTTTTTGCGGTGTATTTGAGCTGTTGATGTATGCCCAATTCCTCGTCGTGCAAACGAGTTCTCCAAAAATTGACTTTTATCTTTTTATAAACAGTTTTTCTTCGGGGTTTTTGAACGTCCTCACCTTTTTTTGGTGCTGGTGCTTTTTTCTTCTTCGTAGGAACAGCCCTTGCCTTCGCTCTTGCCTTTCTCGTTTTATTATCTTCTTCAGGATCATTTTCCATACTTATTCACTCTTCCATTATTTTATTACTGTAATAAAATTAAATTTCTTAGATTGCTTTTAATTTTTTCTTAAGAATTTTATTAGTTATACAAATATTGTTTGAAGTTAATAATTTTATCGTTTTAAGTTAACAATTTTTAAGCAAGATATAAGCTAAGAAAAGATAAAAGAAAGATATTGCAATTAACTAAATACTAATTTAAAGTTGAATTTCACAAGACTCCGAATCACAGAACTTACTTCCTATTGCTCTGTCTTTTGTTTTATCCAAATCTAAAGGTTTAAGTTTTGAAACCATTTCCTCGTATTTTTCTTTTGTGATTGATTCGTACGGAGCTTGTTTGTAGCCGTGCTCTTTAATGGGTAAAAAACTTACGCTTTTTAGCTTATCTTCAAAACACTCCAGCACGTGTTTAATTTGGTTTGCCTCGTCTTGCTTAAACGTAATCGTAATTGATATTTGGTTGTCGGACCAATATTTTTGATAGTCTGCGGCATTTTCCGCTTGTTCCCATATAGAAACATCGTCCTTGGAGCGTTCAAATAATTGTTCGTGGACGGGAAATTCGACTACAATAGTATTAGGAGAATAAGAATCGTCCTCTATGTAATAACCAGCGTTTTTAATGGGTTCTATCAAATCAGAATTCTTCGAAATGCGAATTCTTCTAATGTAATATTCTGAATGAGGATAATGAATCCCTGGAGGGACTCCTGGAAGTAAGCTTACGGTTCCGCTCGGTTTAACCGTAGTAATTTTTATCGATTTAGGGACGCACAACCAATCGGAATAATCCTCGTCCAATTCCCGTATATATTTATAACCATTATCACACCAGTCTAGTATGGTCCTTCTACCATGTTTCACAAAAGCTTCAATTATTCCTGTTTGTGAAATTCCCATTCGCCTATTCTTAAGCATCACTGCGTTAGTTTCTTGCCAATGCGTATTTACGAGCGTAACAGATTTGGCATACAAATAAGCGGACTTTAAAGTGTGTTGATACTCTTCGTATGAATCGTGCCTTGAAGGAAACGTCTCTACAAGGCAGCAAAGTTCAAAGCTTTCGAGGGATTGTTCTCCACAATTCGCAGTGAAAACGATTTCAAGTTTTGGTCTACCTGATTTTGTTTCTTTTTCAGTTAGAATAATTCCATAATTATGAAAATCATCGACTGTGCCGTTATAAACTGTATTTTCCCCAATATAATTAACGGATACAACTTTATGGTTATAAGATAGACCACAGTCTTTTAGTTTTAATGCCATTTGTTGCCTATATTGATGTTTGTTTAATGAGCGAACAGAAATTCTTTGACAAACATATTTCTCAGTGATTTTATCCATTACATATTGATAACCTTTATAGGTTCCAGCAGTTCTAAAATCGTTGATTCCATTTTCTTTAATAAAATTTAAGAAATCAGCTAACTGAGGAACCTCATTTTGTTCATAAATATATTGAGCAAATAATTGACATAATTTTCTTCTAGCTTCTTGTTGATTTTTTTTTCCTTTATTTTTCATCGCTGCACCTGCCTTAATTGCAGCTATTTTATTAGCACATTTATGTGAACAATAAACTTGCTCTCGTCTGCCATATTTTACTTTAAATTCCCTTCTACATAATGCACAATATTTTACAACAAACATGCCATCTTCAAAAATTAACTCAAGATCGCTTTCTTTCAGTAAATTAATATATTTTTTATATTCTCTCATTAGAGCTGGGTTATCTAAATGTTCAAATCCAGATTCAATATTCGCTCTTTTAATAAAGTTCAATAATGAACCACGAAATTCAGTAAAAGAAGATATTAATCCTATTTCTTTTGAATATTCTTTCCAAGCGGGAATAGTTAATGGTTCATTTGTTCTTTTGATATAGGAAATCATCTCATTATAAATTTGTTCATTAGGGATTCCAGAATATCTTGGGTTTTTGGTACCAGAAGTAGCTTTCGACATCCTTTGATGGTACTGTTGTTTTTCTTCAGGAGTAGCATGCGGATACCAAAAACGCATAGGATTTTTATCACCTGATATATCGTGTAAAGAATCATGGTCATCCTTTAACATGAGTTCTAAATTATCTTTTCTATTATTCAAACCATCCTTGTCTTTATGATGGAGAACATACCCACTGGGAATTTTACATTTATTAAATTGTTCATAAATAAATGAATGTTCGAAATTATTTTTCTTTCCATTATTTAACATCCAATAAATTGATCTTTTCTTCTTTTCTTCTCCCATTATCTCTGCCCAAGTTGTCTGCCATTTTGGCATTATCATTAGACTATCTCCACTTCTTAATTCTCTAGCTTCTAAAGATGTATTATTCCTTAAAATAAATTTATGATTTCCTGTGCATTTTATTATACTATCATCATCCAATTTTACTTCATATATTTTCTCATTATAACCTGTAATTCTTGGATTTCTCATCATTCTTATTACTGTTAATCCTTTATCATCTTTACAGTACACAGGAATATCGTTTCCTTCTTCTGCCAATTGTTTTATTGCTACAGCATTCCTACCGTCAGCGACAGCAATAAGTGTATCACCTGTTATACAAGGATTTACGCCCGCAACTTTCTTATCTTTATAATCTGGTGGATTTCCCATTCGAGAATATGCTCTTGCGTTTTCTAACCATAGAATTCCGGGTTCCCCATTGACAGAAATCTGATCTGCTATGAAAGAATAGTCTAATCCCTTTTTTGCAAATATACTGTTATTGCTTGCCCATCTATGAGAATATAGTTTTTCTTTGTCTTGTTTGCACTTAATAAACTCTATATCGGTGGCTTCCCCTAATGCGATCTCAGCGCTCCTGCGCACATTTCCCGCTACAACGCATTTACCAATTAAATTCATAATATCCAAAATGTCAAGTGATCTTATTGGTTGACCTATTCGAGCCTCTAAAATTTCTTGAATATTCTTTAACATATCCATTAAAGGTTCTGGGCCGCTAGCTATTCCTCCAAAGCCTCTAATTGGCTGACCCGCAGGTCTAATTAAGCTAAAGTCAAACTTTGGCATTCGCTTACCTAAAAAATACGCTTCTATAATAAGTTTAAGCGATTCCACCCAACCTTCTCTGCTATCGGGTAATTGAAAAGTAAAATGATCTTCTATAGGTTTTTTAATTGTTATTTTTCCCGCTCCTTTGGTATCAAAACCCACACCAACTCCCAACATTAACGCATCCATCACGAATTGAAATGCTTTCGAGTATTTTAGATCGATATCGTCGGTAGACGCAAAACCACAGTTATTAAGCGACATAGAACCGTGACGCGCGATAAATTCGGTCCCCATCATCCAAAGACCTCTTCCTGGCGGTAAAAACTTAAAATTCCAGATTTTATCGTACATTATTTGAGCAGATTTCTGAGCTTTAGCATCGGTCCAAGGTAAACTTAACTTAATGCAATGCTCTTTTTGGATTGAATAACAACCTTCGACAACTCTTCTGATCGTTTCCCAGAACTCTTCTTTTCTGTTCTCTCCTTCTACAACTCTGGCGTA
>JAUWNA010000241.1 GCA_030612905.1 Promethearchaeota archaeon | reverse complement strand
ACGCCCCGTTGGTTTACTGAATGGAGGAACGGTAAAAATTTCTACTTCGACTTGACAGAATGCAGCATATGGACGCAACGTATTTTAACAAACGCACTATTTCAAATGATTATAACGCTTACATCTTCCTTGGAATCTAATCAACTCAACAATCTCATCGTCATTGATGAACCCGATGCGATCCTCGCAAAAGCACTCTCTAATAACCCGTATGACGACAACGTCATCGCCAAAGAAAGACTCGAAGATGTGTTTAAAACCCTACTCGAAGAATACCGCAGCAGAGGGCTCGGATTTCTTATTATTGACCAAGAACCCTCAAACCTGTTCCGGTGCGTAACAAAATCTCCAAGCTTGAAAATCGTGTTCAAACTCGACCTTGAATGCGGAAAATTCTTTACTTTGGATAATAAAGAACTCAGCTATCTCAAAAACCAGGAACCGCGAAATGCTTTGGTTTTTAATGGGGCTTCCGCAGAAGAATACATTATTAAAACCCTAGATGTTGAACCTAAAGCCTGGTGTGATTACTAATGAACCTCGACTCGCCCAAGTCGGAACCTGAAAAATCATTCGAAAAACCTAGTACCGAAAAAGCCGAAAAGGATGAAATCGCTTCGAAACCAGACGACAAACCAAAAAATAACAAAAACGACTATAAGAATAAAAAAATCGAGAGCTCGAGCCAGAAGCCGAAAGACAAACCGAAGAACAAAATTGAACCCCGAAAGATAGATATACAGAAAGCGCCAAGACATAAAATCGAACGGCAAAAATCAAACCCTCTAACTCCACCCAGAAATAAAATTGAACGCCGAAGGATAGATATACAGAAAGAGCCAAAGCATAAAATCCAACGCCAAAAATTAAACCCTCTAACTCCATCCAGAAATAAAATTAAACGCCCAACATTTGACCTTGGTCGTGAGCCAATCAATAAAATAGAACCTCGACAGTTTACACCCAAGAAATCCAAAAATAAAATCGAACCAGTCCATCTGGACTTCACTCGAGAACCAAAAAATAAAATCCAACCTTACAGGCCGCATACGCCAGTTGAAAATAAAAATAAGACCAAGAATGTCGTAAATTCAATAAAAACTAAACCTGAAACCCAACCCAAGGGTAATCAACTCAAATCTAAATGGGCTTTCGTCAACTACGATAAAAATGGTAGGGCGCTCTCCAAAGAAGATAAAATAGAAGTGTTAACGAACTACTTTATCACTAATGTTAAACCCGTGCTATTACAAAATCCACTCGCTCGAGAAAAAATGGAAAAACATAACGCGCTTAGTGTAAATGATCTCACAGGAAATGGTCTTAGCGGTCTAGTAAGAGCAATGGGTCAAGAAAATAAAATTATGTGGAGCGAATTCAAGAAATCGCTTGGATTTACCGGAAAATATAAATCTCAACCTCAGATTGATTTTAATTTCCTTAATTATGATAAACATGGTAAACTCTTAAGCCGAGAGCATAAGTTTAATGTCAGTGTTACATACCTTAAAGAAAATCTGCTTCCAAAATATAAAAAAATCCCTGCCATTCAGGAAAAGCTCGAAAAAGGAAAATTCATCACGGTACGAGATTTGCAAAATAATGGGGATTATATGTTCATTCATAATCTTAATAAGAGTCATAAAATCACCTGGAATGAATTACTCACTAAAGCCGGCTTTAAGATAAATGTAAATCAAGAAAAGTATCGGTTCATCAATTTTGACAAGGATGGTCAACGATTATCCTATGACCAGAAACTCAAAGTTGCTAAGAATCACTTTGAAAGTATCATCCTACCTGACTTAAAAAAAGTCCCAGAAATTCACCAGAAATTGCTTCAAAACAATCCCCCTTCCGTCGATGATATTAAAAATCATGGACACCCTGGTTTTGATAGACCTCTCACTCAGAAAGAACCTAAAATAAGCTACAACACTCTAGTTGAAACATGTGGCTTTAAAGTCAACATCGACCATGATAAATATCGGTTCCTAAACTATGATCAAAATGGAAAACTACTCACATTAGAGCAAAAACTCTCTGTTGCACGAAATATCATGAAAAATACAATCATCCCCGATTTAATAAAAAAAGGTATTATAAATCCTGGAGGCACCCCTGGAAGTCATGATATTTCACGGGGAGGTTATAGTGGTTTTGTACCAGCGCTCACTATAATAGGAAATAAAATCCTCCATAACGACCTTATGATTTCTATAGATTTAAAACCAAACTTAGAAATAGGGCGATGGGATTTTCTGAAATACGATAAAAATGGTAATGAAATAACAAATAAAGAGAAATTAGAGCGCAGTTCGAAATATTTTCTTGAGAATATTTATCCAGACTTAGTCCAAAAAGGTGTCATAAATGACGGACAAAGCCCAACTGGTCTTGATTTAACTAGAAATAACCATGTCGATTTTATTGGTGCAATACGCAGTAAAGAACCTAAATTAACTTTTAACCAATTATTAGAGTATAGTGGTTTTAAACCGATATCACCTCAAAATAAAGAAAAATGGAAGATTTTCTATGATATCAACAACAATCCATTACCTCGGACAGAGCAAATAAGAGTTGCAGTGAATTATTTTAAAAATGAGATCATACCTAATCTAATAAAAAAAGGAGTTGTAACTACTGATCAGACTCCAGACACATTTACACTCGAGAAATATGGGCATCTGGATTTTTTTAAGGCAATCCATAATAGAGGAATTTTATATAATGAAGTTGTAATTGAAGCCGGTTTTAGTCCTAATGATAGAAATATCTTGTCTTCAGTCGGTAAAGACTTTCATTGGAATGCTGAAAGAATCTTTTTGGAGCATACTATAAAGAAAAACTGTATATCTTTTTATGAAGTGAATGGTAACGGAGATAACTCTATAATAGTAGATGAAAATTTTAAAAAATTATCTGTTATTGCTACTAATTTTGCTCGCAATCGACCTAATATTAAAATCATTAATGTTGATTATTATCTAAGTAATTCAGACAGAGCAGCACTTGATCATAGTACAAGAAACTACCAAGATGAAAATAAAGCTCTATTCTTGGTTCCTGTTAACGCTAGAGAATCTCGTATGTTAAATGATGATACATTATTTCATGAAAATGTTTTTATTCTAGATCCTAAAAGCTTTACTAGGTTTATGGGATACGAAAATGAATTATTTGATGACTTTATGGAATCTGTCCACTTAGCTAAATGTGCGATTTATGATGAAACATCAAGAGAAATTCTAAATGAAAAATCTGTGGAATCTATTGGAACTATTAAAACCAAGAAAAACCAGTTAAATAGATCAACAAAAAGATTTAAAGAAGTAGTAATAAAATAACCTTGAAAGATAAATTTAAATTAAACTTAAATGAAATTTTAAATAGTAGAACTTTTATTATTATTTAAAAAAAGATGTAATTATATTGGGTCTTACTCCCGATATTATAAAATTATTGTTTTATAATATGTTATCTTTAAGGGAATAGCCCCATTCAAAGAATAGAGAAAGGTGGTATGGGGAATTGCTTCACAATGTTTACCTAATTTCAAACTTTACGGGCATTTGTTTAGTCCATAGGAAGTATGGGACTATAGAGTTTAACCAAGATTTAGTATCAGGTTTTTTAACCGCATTAAAAGATTTTTCAGTGGAATTCTCGAAAGGATCGGGCGAATTGAAAATCATTGATATGCAAATATTTTATCTTCTTCTTGTTTTTAAGGAAGGAATCCTGTGCACAGCAGCAGCTGATAAAAATGATGATGCTAAAATCACACATAAAGTTCTTAGTGAAATTATCGACGATTTCTTGGGAAAGTATGGAAATCTAATGGATTGGTCGGGAGATGTTAGAATGTTCAAAGGTTTTGAAGATATTATGGATGTCATGCTAAAAAACGGTCATGTAGCAGAAGTTCCCTTAAAGATTCCCATCCTGAAGATATTTGAGAAGGATTTTGTAAAATCACGGAAACAGATCGCTAAAAAAGGACTAGTATTATCAGAAGAGGATTTAAGGGACGCACAGAACCAAAAACCGAAATGGACATCAAAACGACTTCCCTCCCAAGTAATTACACAAGGATTCTTGAATAATGATCAATATAAAATTGCTCATTTAGCGGATGGATTCCACACTATTTCGGATATCGCGGAAGAAGCTGGGGTACCAATATCAGAGATAGATGTAATGATCGATGATCTGGACGATTTAGGGCTATTAAAGTTTATCGATATTAAATAAGCAGTAGTGTTTTTCTTTTAATCTAATTTCAGTAAATAAGAAATTGGGTTTAATTTTAAATT
>JAUWNA010000235.1 GCA_030612905.1 Promethearchaeota archaeon | reverse complement strand
TATCACAGATTTATTACAAACTCTTTGGGACCAATAGACTGTTAAAAATAAAAATTTAAAAATTAAAAGAACTTTATACAAAATTCGCTAATTTTAGCGCGAAAGATTGAATTGTAAACAAGGCGTCTCTAGGTCCAGCTTGAGGGTTAATGTAGCAAATAAGCGCGCCCGTTCCACCAATTGGAATAGGTGCAATAATAATGTGTCCTTTGCCCGTGATATTCGTACCAATCTTTCTTTCCTCAGTATTTTCAACGATCATATATTTAATTCCTTGGAGCGAAATATTTGGTATTCCCCTTTGCCCAAGTTCAAGTTTTGCTTTTAATAATGCATTAACTTTGTCTAAATCGCTGGAGATATCCCAATTCTGGGTTTGGGTAATTAAAGATCCTGATTTACTGATAATAGCTACTCCAAAAATATTCTGCTCTGTATTTAGAAGTTCATCAATAATAGTTTCAATTTCTGTTGACATTATTAATTATTCCCAAAATTTTTATTATGATTTTATTATATAACTAATACAAACAATTTATATAAAAAATTAATTTTTATTAAACGGTGAAAAATAGTTGGCTTTTCGTATTTTTAAAAAAAGTGTTATGATGGTTTTGCGTGAAAAAAAGCAATTTACAGTTTTCTGTTTGATGTATACCATTTTAATATTTTGGACGAGTTATTCAATCGAATTGGTACTAAAGACAAGTTTATATCTCTGGAACGCAAGTTTCTTCATGGCTTTAGCCGTCGGAATATTTTTATCCTTATTATATTCTTGGATTATAGTGAGACGTAATTCGAGAACTATTGCTACTTTGAAATGCATTGGATGGACGAATAGCGATATTAATTCGTTAATTACAGGATTTATTCTATTCACAACATTTATTGGCTTTTTTATCGTTATTGAGGTGTTATTTCATTACGCAGCTTTTTTTGGGTACATTTACGCAACAAACCCTGCGGTATTTGGAACGCCGTATTATATCGAGAATTTGCCTTTAGTGAGCCTTTTACCGGTTTTTGTAACTTTCATAATTTTTCTATTTTTCCAAATTTTAGCGATTCTGTTAGCTAATAGAAAGATCTTGAAAGTTAGACCAATTGTCGCTTTAAAGAGGGTAGGTGTATAAGGAGGGAAAAAAATGCCTGTAGATAAAGACACTATGATCGAAGCTATTGATGTAAATAAAGAATATCGGCGAGCCGGTGCTATTATTCGCGCTTTAGCTGATATTAACCTTACAATTAAATCAGGAGAATTTATTTTAGTTCAAGGCCCAACGGGTTGCGGTAAAAGTACTCTCCTTAACGTTTTAAGCGGTATTGACTTACCAGATTCGGGAAAGATAATATTTGATGGGGAAAATATTGCTAGAGCGCAAGAAGCAAGACTTAGCAAACTAAGAAGGCAAAAAATTGGCTTTGTCTTTCAAGATTTCAACTTAATTCCTACTTTAACTGCTATTGAAAACGTTGCGGCTTTGTTGTGGCCCACAGTTTTAAGAGAGAAAGAAATCGAAAACCGAGCAATTGCAGCGCTAAGAGACGTCAATTTACTTGAAAGAAAAGATCATTATCCCGTAGAATTGTCTGGTGGTGAAAAACAGAGATGCGGTCTCGCAAGGGCTATTATCCATCGTCCAAGGGTAATTTTAGCCGATGAACCAACGGGTAATCTTGATCCTGAATCTGAAAAGCAAGTAATGGACCTCTTAAAGCAAATTAACAAAGATATGGAAACTACGATAATAGTAGTAACCCACAGAGGGTCCTTAGCGTCTTACGCTAATAAAATCGTTAAAATGGATAAAGGAGCAATTATCAGCATTAAATAAAAATCTATTATTTAAAACTTTTTTCTTTAAATTTTTTTTATATCGTATGATAACTCTAAGATAGCTTAATTATTCAATAGAGCTAAGTTATTTTTAAAGAATATATACAAATTATTCTATTTGGATTTCTAACAAGATAGTAACAGTAAAAACAAAATTTTAAATATACGAATCGTGTTTGAATTAGTAAGAAAATTAATAAATCAAAATTATTTCAAAAAATAAGTGATTATATGGGATGGGGACGCGTTATAGGATCGGGCTGTGTCGGTATGCTTTGTTTGATTCCTATGGCTTGGATTAGTTTTTCATTTTTAGATTTGACGGGTTCAGTTACTGGTGGCTTAATCACTAACTTAAACGACGCAATAGCGTCTATTGGAGGTTTACTAGGTATGGGTGCTGTGGGGGATCTTCTCAGTTTCGTTGCAAGCGCCTTTCTTGGCCTAATTTTAATCTTACTATTTCCTATTCATTGGTGTATCTTTTATAGACCTGACGATGTTTTGCTTCTAATTTCTGTCATTCTTCCTTGGATTTTGTGCTGCACTGTTACTAGCGCAATTTTTTCACACTCTCCTCGAGGGGGGATTCATACTAGTCTTGCAATTGGTATTGGTTATTTAATTCCCGCCATGGTTATATATTTATTAATACCTTTAATTCCTGGTGGTTTTGGTTCGATTATTGCAGGAGTAGTGGATGGAGCAGTAATGGGTCTTACAGATTTACCCTACTTGCTGGCGGTTTTTACGGCGATTTTAGAAGGGTGTCTTGTAGGGGCTGTGTTTGGAGGATTTATTGGGAGTTTAAAATACAAAGGTACAGGGCAACCTAAAGCTAAAAAATCAAAAGGTAAGGTAGAAGAGGAAGATGAGCCCTCTTTAGATAGTTCAGAGCTATGTCCTAATTGTAAAGCCAAATTGATCCCTGGAAACGAGTTCTGCACCAATTGTGGTTCAGCAATAAAAGCGAAATAAACAAATCTATATACATTTTTTATTATTTTTTTATTTTTAGATATCTTTTTTCTTTCGAAAATAAATCGTAATTTTAAAAATAATTAAATATTGTGATAAAACAGAGATTTTAAAATGTTTTATTTTCATTATATGCATAATTGAAAAAAGCTATAAGTGAAATTAATAGATGTCAAAAAATGTAAAGGGAATAATCTTCTCCCGCTTAATTGTTTTGCTTGCAGCAATTTTGGTACCAATAAGCATTTTTTTGATATTTTCAATTGTGGATTTTAATTTATGGTATTCAAACGACCCAGATTTAAATTTTTGGATAATTAAAATTTTAAGTCCGATTGTTTTTAGCATTTCTTGGTTATTTTTTTTAATTCTATTTGCAAATCGATTTGCCAATACGATGGATTCGTTCGACGAAAAAATTAGCGTAGTTCCCTCTAGATTAAAGTTTTTTTATGGGATTAATGCCGTTTATGTCCTTTTTATTTTTATCTTCCCCTTAATAACACCCGTAATCGCTGTTTTAAGTTTTGCGTCTTTTGCATGGCGTTTAACCACTTTCAGAAAAGAGAGTTGGGAAGACGATTCGAAAACCTCGTTCTTAACAAAGTTCGTTATGGTTTTAGCATCAATAGTCCCAATTTTCTGCACGGTAAGCATTATTCCCGAGTATTTAGAGTTACCTTTATTTTTATGGAGTTCCGTCTGGCTTTTTTTAATAGATTATCTTTATATGATCTCTTATTCATTATTCACATCTTTATCAATTGGTTCGCTAATTATATTGTTTTCTAACTCAGGTATAAGTGAATACGAGCAAATTTTTGTAGAGACTAATCAAAAAAAAAGTTTTGCGCACATAAAGATTTTAGAAGTATTTCTCTTTGGGTTTTTTCTGTTTTTAGATTATAAAGATTACCCAATTATCGATTTATTCTACACATCAGGCCTAATAATAGTTATTTTTACTTATTTCGTTAACTTAATTAGAGGGAAATCTAAATACGGAAGTTTTAAAAGTTATTTTGTCGGTTACCTCATCGCAGCAATATTCATTGGTTCAAATGTAATAATAGCTACTGAAGAATTCTCAGGATTTTTAAGAATTTGGAGCTTGATGATGTCAGCAATATTATATATTTTTGTTCTATTTTACACGTTTGTAACCATTGAAGATTAATTTTTTTTTTTTATCATTAATACTAAGAATAGCTTAATGTATCTATGTTTAGTCTATTTTATGAAAGGAATTAAATTAATTTGGATATAAAATTTTTTGAATTTGTATAGCTTGCGTTTTTAAAGAAAATTAACGTTAATATAAGCGAAAATTTTAACAATAGCAATGGGTAGAATAAAAAGAGTAAAACTTATCGCTACTGGAACTCTTGATTTTGAAATTTCTAATTGCCTAGAATATAAACTATTAAAAATATAGATTTTATTTATTATTTTAATAAATTAATTTTATAAAAAAAAATTTAATGTGATCATAAATAATGAAAAAAGTAAGCACAAAAACCTTAATGGTTTTAACATTAATGGTAGCTTCTTTT
>JAUWNA010000552.1 GCA_030612905.1 Promethearchaeota archaeon | reverse complement strand
GAATATTCCACGAATCGTGGTTCTACTTACAATTCCTACTTAATTAAGGAAGAAAAAATTGTACTTATTGATACTGTTTGGAAGCCCTTTTCGAAAGAATTTGTTGAGAACCTATCTAAAGAAATTGACTTAAATAAAATTGATTACGTTATTACTAATCATGCGGAGAGTGATCATAGCGGAGCACTTCCAGAACTCATGGAAAAGATACCTGAGACGCCAATATATTGCACTGCAAATGGCGTAAAGTCAATAAAGGGACATTATCATAAAGATTGGAATTTTCAAGTAGTAAAAACGGGGGACACATTAGATCTAGGAAATGGTAAACAGTTAATCTTTGTAGAAATGAAGATGCTTCATTGGCCTGATAGTATGGCGTGTTATTTGACCAAAGACAACATCCTATTCAGCAACGATGCATTTGGTCAACATTACGCCACTGAATTTATGTATAACGATCTTGTTGATCAAGAAGAACTTTATGCAGAGTGCTTAAAATATTATGCTAATATTCTCACTCCTTTTAGCATGTTTGTTGATAAAAAAATCAAAGAGGTTTTAGATCTTAAAATCCCTATTGATATTATTGCAACAAGTCATGGAGTTATTTGGAGAGACAATCCAACTCAAATCGTAGAAAAATATTTAACCTGGGCTAACGATTACCAAGAAAACCAAATTACAATATTATACGGTACAATGTGGAATGGAACAAAAAGAATGGCCGAAGCAATTACAAAAGGAATTCGCGAAATTGATAAAAAAGTTAATGTTAAATTGTATAACATAGCAAAAGCCGATAAAAACGACTTAATTACAGAGATCTTTAAATCTAGGATTATTCTTGTAGGATCACCAACTATAGGTGGAGGAGTTCTAACTGGTGTTGCCGCAATTTTGGAGATGATTAGAGAAATGCGTTTTAAAAACAAGAAAGCTGCGTCATTCGGTTGTTATGGATGGAGTGGAGAATCAATAAAGGTTATAAAGGAACACTTAGAAAAAAGCGGCTTTTCTGTAATTAACGACGGTATACGCACTATGTGGAACCCTGATGATGAAAGTATTGAAAAATGCGTAGAATTCGGCAGAGAAATAGCTAATACTAAATAATTAATTTTTTCTAATATTTTTTTTTTAAAGGAACCTTGAAAAAAGAGTTTTCCTTTACGGGTAAAGTAAAAATTATATTACTTAATAATCCATTTTAATTAACTAAACATTTTAATTAAAAAAAACTATAGATGAGATCCTTATGGCACCTATATCTGTTATAATTGCTCCAATATTGATTAACTTCCTCCACAATGTATTTACTGCTTTGTGGATTGGGGGTATGTTGACGCTTGCATTTACCGTTTTACCGTCAATGAAGAAAGTTCTTGGTAAATCCAAAGAAATGAAAGCATTGAATTCTATGATAAAGAAAAAACTTAGTCTGTTAACCTACATCAGTATAATTGGATTGATAATTACCGGGTTACTTATGTCTAATAAAGCCGTAGTATCTGGGTTATCTACGGGCTTCTTAAGTTTTGGAAATGAATATTCGACCCTTATGAGTATCAAACATTTGTTATACTTCCTGATGATATTCTTAAGTTTGTTCCGCAGTCAGATTGTGGATAGGGTTAAAAAATTCACACCAGAACAGAAGCAAAAGCTCAATATGCTTACGCTATTGCTAAATATTCTTGCTGGATTAGCGGTTCTATTCCTCAGTTCATATGTTAGCGTACTTTCAGGACTACCAACACCTTAAAAAATCTTTTTTTTTTATTTTTTCACTTTACGGGTAAGGTTTTTCTAAAAAGATAATTTTCTTTTATTTATGCCTCAAGATATTGTTCAAATTAGGCTCGAAATAGACGTCCCTCACGATAAAT
>JAUWNA010000279.1 GCA_030612905.1 Promethearchaeota archaeon | reverse complement strand
TGTAAATGCTCCAGCTTTTTTCTTAAAAAATCTAAACCTTTTATAAAATTCCGATTTTTTTAAAAGATTTAATCGAATTATCCATTTAACCATTGGTATAAAATGTCTTTTCGTTTGTACTTTTTTTTCAACTTCTTTATAATAATCGTGAAGCGTGTGTTTTTGGTAATGTAATAGGTTTTCGGACTTAAGAGTGTCGCAAAAGCCACAATGGAAGTCTTTTTCAGCAAATCCTTCTTCAGGTAAAAAATTTTGACCTAACCCAAAAATTTCCATCATATCATTAAGGTATTCTCTATAAGTTATTCTACATCGTTCTCCGCCAGCTAGATTGAACGTATTACCCCATACTTCATCACACCCAACAGCGTTAGCGAGCGCTAGTCCGACATCTTTAGTATCACAAATTTCGATTGAAGTATCTAAAGGCATATGGAACATCAATGGATCCATATTTAATTTGTTTACAGAAGTAATATACGTTAATCTAAATATTGCAAAATCTACACCCGAATCCCTTATCAATTTTTCCGCTGTAATTTTAGTTAAAGCATAATAATCTCCACGACTTGGAGCAAGGATGTCAGTAGTTTTAATCATTGGGTTATCTAATCTATCTCCATAAACGGCAATTGAAGAAGTAAAAATTAATTTTGGTTTTTGGGCTTGATTTTTTATCGCATTAAGCAAATTTTTAGTTCCTCCAACATTTACGGATTCAGCTAAACTTGTGTTAACATCTGCTAGCGGTGGAATAATGGCTGCTAAATGAATAATAACATCTTGTTCTTTAACTGCGTTTTCCACATCGTCTTTATTTCTAAGGTCGCCCCAAACAATATCAATCTTGTTTTTGAATTTTTTAGCTATTTTTCTATTTTTTCGGTTATATACTTCAAATACTCTAACATTATAATCTTTATTTAGTAATTCTTTTAAAGTGCTTAATCCAACATTTCCAAACGCTCCTGTTAATAAAACATTCATATAATTCTCCCCTTTTAACCTTAAATTTAATTTTTTAATTTTAAAAATAAAACAAAATCCCTATTTAATAAGAATTAATACATACTAAAGAGTTGAATTATTGCGATCGCAACATATAATAATGTGTATTTATATCTCAAATTAAAGAAAAAATTACTCGTACAGAGTTTTAATTTAATGAAAATTATACGATTACAAATACCGGGAAACTTTTTAGAATACGTGGGGTTTGCTGATTTATTACAAAATCTCGAATTTATTGAAATTTTAAACGCTTTTCAGTACGACCAAAACCACTTCTTTGCTCTTCAGCGAATACAATTTAAGCCAAATACAATAACGAACTTGGAAGAATTTATTAAAACTAAGTTTAATCCACAATCTTTCCATTTATTAAAACAAACTGGAAACGAGATAATTTGCATTATGAATCAGAATAATACTTCGGGATTTTTTCCGATTGTTGATTCTGGACCGTGGGCTTTTCTATTTCCTATTCATATTTCACAGGAACATTTATTAATTAATATTATTTCTCAAAATGAATACATTAAGCAATTATTCAAAGTTATTTCCTCATTTACAGAAAATTATAAAATCATTGGAATGACCGATTTAGATAAAATAGATCGCGTTGACGAAACCATTTGGAAGTCTGCTATTCCTTTTCCTAATTTTACAAAAAGACAACAAGAGGTTGCCGCTTACGCCGCTAAAAATGGATTTTTTAAATCACCAAAAAAAATTAGTGCAATTCAAATAGCTAAACATTTTAAAATATCAGAATCTGCTGTAAATCGTCATTTAAAAGAAGCGAGGAATTTATCTATGGAGTATTTTTTTGGTAATTTTATATAGACTTAGATTCGATTAAATTGAAAATATTTTTATAAGCTAATAACCTAAAATGTAAATAATCAAGAAAAAAATAATTTACTTGTTAAAAATAAATCCTATTTCATTATGTTTGATCCAAAATCTTCACCACAAGAAATATTTGAGAAAAGGGAAGAAATTGGATTAGAAAATTCAATTAAATTATTAACTGAAATTGTTGAAACTGAAAAGGATTACGGTAAAAGGAAAGGGGCTGTAAAGTATTTAGGATTAGTAAGTAGGGAAGTTCCCTCGTTGAAGAAAGAATGCTTTAGTACGTTAGAAAATGTCTTAATATCTGAAGAGGGTATTGAAATTAAATGCGAAGCTGCGAAAGCATTAGGTAAATTGAAGTTTGAAAAAGCTCTAAAGCCGTTGATGTGGATATTGGAACAGAAATTGGATAATATTGACGTTAAATTATCTGTTTTGAAAGCTATAAAGAAAATAAAATTCGAAGAACCTCAAATAAACCTATTTATCAATGAATTAGATTCTCATTATAATTCTATTAAAGATTTTGCCAAAAACCAATTATTAAGTATAGGACCAGAAATTCTAATAAAATCATTGTTGAGTTTTTTAAAAAGCGAAAACATCTCAAATGAACACAAATCAGAGATAATTAAACTTATAGGATACGAATTGTCGAGCATTAACATTTCTTTTGAAGATATTAGTTATCTAAAAGTTAAGTATCCAGAAGTTATCTCTAATGTGATTCAAAATAAACAACTTCTATTGTATGAAATTACACGAATTTTAAAAGAATTAGATTCCGAATTAATGGATTCTGCGGTTTCGATTCTAAAATTATTAGGCCCAGATATTAACCAGGATGTAATTAGATTATTATTGAGCGATGATTTTATCGTTAAAAAGAATGCTATAGCCCTTACCGGAAAATTAAAGCTAAGAGATGCTGTAGATTTCTTAACACAAAATTTAGATAATATCTATAACGAAGTAAGTATAGCTACAATTGAAGCTTTGGGAGAGATCGGGGACCTTTCGGCAGTAACAGAAATGCTAGGCATATTGGACATAGAAGATATTAGCTTCGAGTACACCGATTTGGATATGAAGCTTTACATAATAGATGCAATAAAAAAGATTTATCTGAGTAATAAAAACGTTAATTACGATTCCTTATTTTCGTACTTAAATTCTGATAACGATACGATCAAAGAAAGCATTGCATTTATTTTAGGAGAAATTGGAAATAAGGAATTTGTAAAACCACTAAAAAGTTTATTAAAGATTAGAAATTTAGACGTTAAAAAGAACACAATCATCGCTCTTGGAAAAATAGGAAACATTGAACCAATTGGCGACCTAATAGAAATTTTAGAGAATTCTGAATCATACTGGCTTATAAAAAAAGTAGCAATAGATGCTATCTATAACATTTTTCAAAGAAATTGGTATAAAGTAAAAGATGATGATGTGGAATTAAAACGTACTTTAAACAAAGATGTAGCGATGTTAATAGATTATCTAAAAAGAAGCGATGACGAAAATTTCAAAGTTAAAGTAGGTTTAATCAAATTTTTAGAAATGTTTGGAGAAGAACACGCTTTGAGTGCCTTACTCGCAAGAGTGAACGATTTTCCCAGAATAGTTCGCATTCATGCTAGCAATGCAATTAAACGTATCGAAGAGAAATTGGAACTTGAAAATGCAGAATGAACCGTTTTTTCATCGAAAGCAAGCGATTATTTTTTAATAAATTTTATTATTAGTAATCCATTTCCATTACATAGATCTACAAACAAATAAATTAAACTGATACAGAGTTTTTGATGAGTAATTAACTATGACTGAGAATCACACGGAAAAAGAGCAACCGGCTACTCAATATGATTATTCCTTTGATTATATTCAAAAGAAGCTTGAAGGGAAAAAGGATTCTTTCGGTATGTTAATGAAGGAGATAGTTAGAGCAGGAATATGTACGGAATGTGGGACATGTGCCGCAGTTTGTCCAGTTCTCGAGTGGGACGCTATAGCTGGGCAGCCCAAATTAATAGGAAAATGTACTGGGTGTGGGATCTGTTATAACCAATGTCCCCGAACTATAACAGACCCTATCCAACTAATGGGAGAATTCAAGACAGGATATGTAGCGAATACAGATATCCCAGA
>JAUWNA010000077.1 GCA_030612905.1 Promethearchaeota archaeon | reverse complement strand
AATTATGTCCGACGCTATTGTTTTTGATGAGGAACAAAATAAAACAGTAATGATAGCGCCAAATAAGAAGATTTTATCTAACCCCGAAGTAGCTGAGAAGTTAAAGGAATATAAAACTTCATTTGCGGGCCAAATTAATTCTGCTCACGATTTAGGGTATCATTGGATGAAAAAATCTGGTAAAATTTTAGAAGATTTTAGGCTTGAATTAGACGCTCTATCATTTGCCTCCCATAAAAAAGCTCTTACTACTTGGGACGAAAGAGGAAAAGAAATTGAGCCTATTTGGTGTCCCAAGCTTGACGAAAATGGAAAACCCATGCTAAACGAAAAAAACGATGTTGCTGAAGATCCAAGTTTATCCGTATTGACCGAGAAAGACGAAGCGCCACGCCCAAATTCCACCATGGAAAAATTAGCAACTTTAAGAACGATAATCGGAAGAAAAAGCAAAGCTTTTTTAACCGCAGGTAATAGTTGCCCAACTAGCGATGGTGCGGCGGCACAACTGTGGATGACGCGTGAATTAGCCGAAGAATATGGATTAAATATTAGGGCTACAATAGTAAATTATTTTGTGCTTGGAACCGATCCCATTTTACAACTAACAGGACCAATAGATGCCATGCCAGAAGTTTTGAAAAGAGCAAACATGACCTTTGACGATATGAGTTTTATAGAAATCAACGAAGCCTTTAGTCCTGTAATTTATGCAAGTTGTTACGAACTAGGGTTAGATTGGAAGGACTCTCGATTTAATCCCTGGGGTGGCGCGATTGCGTTAGGACATCCTACAGGAGCGACGGGTACAAGATTAATTGGCACAAATGTTCAACAATTAGAGCAGTCTGGAAAAGAGTTTGCCATTAGTTCAATGTGTGTTGGTCTCGGAATGGGTGCCGCAACCATCGTAAGAAACGAGCATCCTAAATAAAAATTCCTATCGCTCTCTTTTTTTATTTTTTTATTTTATAAATCAATTTCACTAGTATTAAACTTATTATTTAATAAAATCAGAATGTATCATAATATAGTTTAGATTCACGGTATTAATCTTGGGTTATTGGTAGAGTAAAGTAGAATGTTGAACCTTGGTTTCTCCCGTCCGATTCTACCCAGATTTCTCCCCCGTGGAGTTCAACGATCTTTTTTGAGATAAATAAACCCAATCCTGTTCCGTCAGGAATAACTTGCAAATTTTGACCATATCGTTCAATTTTACCAAACTGCTTAAAAACCATCTGCATTTCTTCTTTTGTAAAACCAATTCCGTCATCTTTTATCGAAGTTAGTATTAGATTGTTTTTAATATTAGAATTGATTTCAATTTTGCCATTCGGTGGAGTATATTTAATAGCGTTATTTAAAAGGTTACTTACAACTTTATGAATTTGCTCTTGTTCAAAACTTGTTATAAGGTTTGGTTCTACATCTAATTCTACTCGATGTTTTCTTAAATCAGCAAAACCTTGAACTTCTTTTACACAAATATTAATTATTTTGGAAAGGTTGTCACTTTTTAATTTTATTTTTGTATGGCCTGATTCTAATTCTGCTGCTTTTAAAATATCTCCTATAAGTTTTTGCAATCTATCTGCGCCATTTTTGATAGCCGTTATCTTTGAGATTGTGTAGTCATCTAATCTACTTCTATGATAATTTAGCAATAGATCAGAAAATCCTTTAATAGATTGTAATGGTGTCTTTAATTCATGAGATGTTCTTACAAACATTTCAGATTTTAGGTTGGTAAGTTTTATAAGTTCTTCTTCAGCTTCTTTCTTTTCAGTAATTTCGATTATGGTTATTAATTCTGCAGGTTCCCCTCTAAAGATGATATTTTTGGAAAATTGGTCTATCCATTTTAGCTTTCCATTTTTCGTAAAAACCCTATAAGAATAGTAGTTTTTTATACCTGGAACTCCTTCTCTTAATTTTTGTCTATATGTTTTTAGAAATTCTAAGTCTTCTGGATGGACTAATCCAGTTATTTCTTCTTTTGTCCACCCTTCTGTATCTTTAGATGAAAACCCAAAAATGTCTAATAGTGCCATGTTTGTATATTTAAGCATATCATCTTGTATTATCATTATACCCATAAATGCTTGTTCAGCGATTGTTCTAAACTTTTCCTCAGATTCTTTCAGATTTTTCTCTGCTTGTTTAATATCAGTTATATCTCTTGCTATAACCAAGAGCTTTCTCTTTTCTAATTCAACGCTAAAGAACTTTGCTGTGATCTGAAACCACAAATAGTGGCCTTTTTGATGTTTGAACCTAATTTGACCTTTATAACTCCCCTCTTCAACCCCCTTCTTAACGATGTTAATCATGGGAATTAAATCATCCTTATGAGCAATATTATTTTTAAACGAGGCATTTAAGAACTTCTTCGCAGGATATCCCAAAACTCTAGAATGGCTCTCAGCGTTTATATATATCATTCTCAATTTCTCGTCATAGAGAGAAATTAAATCATCAGAATTTTCCGAAAGTATTCTATATTTTTCCTCTGATTCTTTTAATTTTATTTCTACACTTTCTAATATGGCTTGTTGTACCAACCGGTTTTCTTTCCCATTCTTTTTGGATGTGTCATTTTTAAGAATCTTTTTGTTGACCGAAGAGTTAGCAGTAAAATATTGAACAAATATGTCAGGAGCTACAAGTTCAAAAGAAATGTTATAAGAAATTCCATTATTTAGGATTGGATTACCATTGTTTGCGGATACACTAAATTTACGGTTATTTAAAGCACACTCATGCATCGCTTTTAAAATCTGAGTATTATTTTTATATATTTCTGAAGCTTTCCTTCCAATATAATCTTTAATTTTTCCGCAGCAAATTATAGAACTCTGTTCGTTGTTATTTACAAGCGTTAATGAATTATTCATTTTTTTCCAAAGTAAAGCGGGTATCGGGATACTCTTTAATAGCATCGAAAACCCCTTTTCAATATCATCAAGATTTGATTTAAATTCCATTTTTAACCCTACTAAAAAAAATGAATTTTTTTTTAATAATAACAAAATAGATTTGTAATTTAACTATTTGCCAACTGTATATAATACGAGTCGTTATCAAGTATAAGATTTAATCTTCCTCGTTTAAATATTATCATAATTTTGGATTATAACCCGTTATTCTTGGTACAGATATAGGATTTAATAATTCTTTGCCAAATTTGAACTTTTAACAAAATCAATTAATAAAAATTCATTTAGATTTAATAGAAATTAAGGATAATTATCTAATTAATAAACAAAATAATATGTAATATAGGGGTTTGATTACGGTTTGGAAAAAGTAGCTATAATTGGAGTAGGTCATACCAAATTTGGAAAGTTGGAAAATAAAGGGTTGTTAGATCTACTCTGTGAAGCATCATTAGAAGCGCTTGATAACTCAAATACGAGCAAACAAGATTTCAATTCCGTTTATGTGGGTGCGATGAGCCCAGGACAATTTAATCAAATTTCGGGCGTTGCGAGTGCTCTTGTAGACCGGATAAGTCTATTACCCGCTGCAGCCGATCATATAAAGAACGGTCCTGCGAGTGGAGGGTCTGCTGTAAAAGCTGGTTTTCAAGCAATTGCTTCTGGAATGAGCGATTTAGTTTTAGTCGTTGGTGGTGAGAAAATGACGCACATTACTACTCCGGGAGCCGTTACATCCAATGTCGCTACTATTACTCATCACGATTCAGAAAGACGCCACGGAGTTTCGCTTCCCTCTTTAGCAGGATTATTGACGCGAGCATATTTAGAAAAATATAACGCTAAATTGGAATGGCTTTCAGATATCGCAATTAAGAACCATAAAAATGGTGCTTTAAACCCGGTAGCGCATTTTCAAAAAACTATAGACGAGTTCATGGAGAGTGCTATTCGAAAAGGAAAGGGAAATTGGGATAATATTTACGATTACCTTAAGGACGATAAGACGAACCCAATTATCGCTGATCCGTTAAGACTTTTTCATATTTGCCCTATTTCAGATGGAGCAGCAGCCTTAGTATTATGTAAAGCAGAGATTGCAAAACAATATTGCGACACTCCTATTTTGATTACTGGTATAGGTCAAGCAACTGATACGCACATAGTTCACGAAAGAGAAGACCTTACCGTATTGAAAGCGTTGAGAATTTGTTCTGATCAGGCCTATAAAATGGCTAAAAAGACTCCAGAGGATATTGATGTTGCTGAACTTCACGATGCTTTTGAAATTCTTGAAGCTGTGGAAAGCGAAGACATTGGCTTTTTTAAAAAAGGAGAAGGAGCAAAAGCGGCGCACGATGGTTTGACGGAAATTGGAGGAAAAATTCCTATTAATCCCTCAGGAGGTCTGAAGGCGCGAGGACATCCTTTAGGGGCTACTGGTGTTGCACAAGTTGTAGAATTAGTTTGGCAATTAAGAGGTGAAGCTGGAAAAAGAC
The DNA here is from genome assembly GCA_030612905.1 of Promethearchaeota archaeon. Lineage (GTDB taxonomy): Archaea > Asgardarchaeota > Lokiarchaeia > Sigyniarchaeales > SOKP01 > SOKP01. The sequence goes on along the minus strand of JAUWNA010000077.1, from coordinate 3,421 downwards.
AAGTTGCAGGTGCTGAAACAGGAATTACATGTAATTTTGGTGGATTTGGGAATAATATAATTTCAATACTCTTGGAAAGGATATAATAATGTAATAGTTTATTTAATTAAGGATAAGCGTTCGTGGTAACTTGAAAATTGGTTAGATAAAATTCGATGTTTACAATCATCCCATTTCTTACGAAAATAATAAAAATATTCTGAAATTTCTAATGGAACGCCAAAAATAACCCTATAATTTTGGACAATAGAAATTTGTATATATATAGGTAATAATTCAAATATTCTAATATCATATTTTAAAGAAAACTTCCCTAAAAGTTCTTTCTGCAATTTAATATTTTTCTCTTTATTTGTTTCATATGAAAGCACAGCTACATCAATATCAGAATTTGGACGCGTTCCACCCTCCACATAGGATCCATAGATTACAACATCATACTTTTCCTCTAATAACTTCAACTTTTCTTTTATTTTTCTAAGTTTATCTAATTTCATTTATGCATTCCTCAATAATTTCAATCCAGCGTAATAAAAGATATTTAACTTCCCCTACAGACTCTAGTATAATCTGCTCATCAATTTCATTATAACGATGGACTATAATGTTTCTTAGACCGTTTGCTTTTTTTAATTTCTCTCCTAATTCAAAATCTATATTTCTGACTTTCACAATTTTAGAAATATTTATGATATCATCTTTCACCTGAATCCCTAAATCTTTTACAAGCATTGCAATTAAATCAACCATAGCTTCAATAGAAGTTTGCAGAGAATAAAAAATTCCACGTTTTTCAAGTTCATTTTTCGGTTCTAATGGAAGCTCTTGAATATAGTTAAAAATATGCTGAATCTTATCCCGATATCGTTTGCTTCTCAATTCATCCATTAGAATTCCTACCTAAATTATTTATTTCTATTATTTATACTTTTAATAATACAATCTATTTTCTATTATTAATATATAAATCATCTAATTTTATATATAAGTCACAAAGAAAGCATAGATTAGTTTAAAATGCAATTTTTTGAGGATTTGGGAATAACATTATTTCAATATTGGTAGAGAGAATGTGATTTTTTGTTAAAATATGAAGTCGTCAATGACTATACACTTGTATAAAGAATCTTTTATTCTTGTAATAAATTAGATCAACATATATTCAAAAAGCAATTAATCTGTTTTTACGAAATAAATCTTAGATTCAATTCTAATTTATTAGCTTTATATAGATCGCTATAATAATATCTATTATATATAATTAAGACTATTGAAAAATAGAAAGTTGCATAATTGGTTTTTTAATCAAATTTATAATGAATGATCAGGAAATAGAAGAAGAGGAAAAACCAGAAGAGCTGATATTTGCTGAACGCCTCATAGTTGAAAACAAATACACAGAAGCTTTACAAGTTCTCACAGAACTCGGAAAAAAAAAGAACCTTCCGCTAAATCACAAAGTTCATTGTCTTTACCTTCAAGCTAGACTTTTATTTTGGATAGGAAAACACGAATACTCAATTAAGATCTCCAAACAAGCATATGAAGCAAGTTTAAGTTTAGGAAAGAATTTCCAAACACTTGATACCTTAAATCTTATGGCATTGATGTATAATATGCAAGGTAGGTTTGATAAAGCCCGTGAAATAATTATAAAATCAGAAAAACTCTTTCAAACATTTACCAAGGAATCATCAGCAGAGTACATTCTCCGTGAAGCTTTTTTAAATTTCATTAAAGGACACTTAATATCTGAAGATGATGCTGACAGAGGGCTAGAATACTTAGAATATAGCTTGTCTTTGTGGGATAAAATAGAACCCCGACTAGAAAAAGCTATGACAAATTTATGTATCGGTTTGACACTTTATTTAGCTAAAGGTGAGTTAGACCAATCTATAAATTATCTCGAACAAGGTTTAGCCATAGCTGAAGAAATTAACAATAAATTCGGAATTGCAATGATACATTGTAATTTAGGAGTGTCGTATATATTAAAAGGTGAACTAAATATTTCACTTAAACACTACGAGAATTCTTTAAATCTTTTCAAAGAAATTAACAATAGACGTTTTGTTGCTACGATATATAACAACATAGGGGACTTATTAAGTGAAAAAGGTGAGTTCGAACAAGCTTTAAAAAATATAGAAAAAAGTATAGCAATATACGAGGAAATTGGATCACCCATGATAATGTGTTCACCTTTAGGTACCGCATTTGAAATTTATCTTGAAAATGGTGATATGGACAAGGCTTATAAATATTTACATGATTATAAAAAATTATCTGAACAATTTAAAAACCCTAGAATTGAATTACGTCTTGTCTTTTTCGAAGCGATACTGCTAAAAAAGAGTCAGCGAATACGTGATAAGGCTAAGGTAGAAGAATTATTAAAAAAAATCCTTGAAAAATCAGATACCGATTTTGACCTCACTGCAAATACATTAATTGAATTATGTGATTTAAATCTAACAGAATTACATACAACCAATAACTTAGAAGTTCTGGATGAAATAAATCCCTTGATTAATCGATTATTAGAAATTGCTGAAAAATCACACTCATATTGGGTTCTGGGGGAAATATACATATTACAAGCTAGTTTAGCTTTAATAACCTTAGATTTGAAAGAAGCAAGACGATTATTAACTCAAGGACAACAAGTCGCTGAAAAGTATGGACTTAAAATGTTAGCTAGAAAAATTTCAAATAAACACGATGAATTACTCAAGCAATTGACAATTTGGGAAAACTTAAAAAAATCAGAAGCAACTTTAACTGAACGTCTGCAATTAGCTCGGTTAAATGAGCAAATGGATAACGTGCTTCGAAAGCGTGTGGTTGAACCAGATGAGATTCAAGACGAAGAGTCTGTCGTAATCTTAATTATATCAAAAGGTGGAAACCCAATCTTCTCCCAATCATTTACAGAGGGATGGTCGTTCCAAGATCATTTGTTTGGAGGTTTTTTATCTGCTTTTAATTCCTTTAGTGACGAGATGTTCTCTCAAGGATTAGATCGTGCTATTTTTGGGGAATATACGATAATCATGAACGCTATCTCTCCATTTATTATCTGTTATCTATTTAAAGGCCAATCGTTTTTAGCTCAGCAGAGAATGAAGCATTTTATCGATGCCATTCAAAAAGATAAAAAAATGTGGGAAAATATTAAAAAATATTATCAGACAAATCGGCTTATTCAAGTAAAAGACATTCCTTCACTTGATTTTCTGGTTAATGAAGTATTTGTTGAACGAGCAATATTATTAAATTAATCTTTAACGAAATTGTTCAATTTCAGCAAGAAAGAGATTTACAATTACAAGCCATTTTTGTTTAGTCTCAGGGTCGATTGAGCTCTTTTCCATTAAATCTTTACCTATGGTAAGGTTCTCAACAGCTAAATCGAAAT
>JAUWNA010000395.1 GCA_030612905.1 Promethearchaeota archaeon | reverse complement strand
TTCTAAATCTAAACCTATCCACTGCAAATCGTACTCTAATTCTTTTAGATTTAATTTTTTTCCAACTAATCTTTCTAGCCTCTCAATTTTTAATTCGAGTGTTGGTATTTTTTTTCACCTCTTTTTAATATGGTTGTTGCCTTAGCCATTTGATTGGATTAACATACAAATCTCTAATGTCCTTCCGACCGTAGTATAACATGGCTATACGTTCAAGTCCTTGACCCCAAGCTAAAACTCGAGTGGGCTCTTTGATGCCCCAAGGATATGTTACTTCTGGCCTAAAAATTCCTGAACCTCCCATTTCTAACCATTCACCTATTTTATCGTAATATACTGAAACCTCCATACTTGGTTCGGTATACGGAAAAAACCCCGGTCTTGTAACAATTTTTTCAAACCCCATTTTCTTGTAAAATTCTGATAATAAACCAATTAAGTCGCTTAAATTTACATGATCGTCAATTACAATACCTTCTACTTGAGTGAATTCAGCTAAATGTGATTTATCTAATTTTTCGTTTCGGAAAACTCTATCAATACAAAAGACTTTTACAGGCGTTTTTTCGTTATCTCTATAAAATTTCGCCAAACGCCTTATAGTTGTGGCAGTTGTATGGGTTCTTAATACCGTTTGTTTTGCAACATCTTCGTCCCATTCATAACCCCATCCAAGCGAATTAGAATCGCCCCCATTTTCGTGTGTAGCTTTAACAGCCATTACTCTATCTTTCTCCGGTAACTTTGCGATTTTTGGATTGTTTAAATAGAATGTATCTTGTAATTCGCGAGCAGGATGGTCTTGCGGTTGAAATAAAGCGTCAAAGTTATAAAATGCACTTTCTACGATCGGCCCTCTTATTTCCGTAAAACCCATCGAAATAAAAATCTCTCTGATTTCATTAATGAGATTAATAAGAGGATGGTATTTTCCCCCTTTCAATGAAGGTCCTGGTTTTGTCACATCAAATGCTTTTAAATTATAATCTTTCCAAGAGCCAGAGCTAAGCATCTCCGAGGTAAGTTTGCTTACTTGCTTTAACTCTTTAATCTCAGATAATTTTATATCTCTACCCTTTTTTGTTAGAAAAATAATTCGTTGTGTTTTTTTTGCTTTTTTTATTAATTTCCTTTTATTTAGAAGGTCTAAGCATTCTAATTCAATTTTTGATAATTTAGAATAGCTAAGGGTTGGACTCTTTTCAAATTTTTTCATAAATTTTTCAACATCTGTTACGGGGAACTCTTCAGCAACGAGGAAGACCTTGACTTCTCCTGTAGCCTTACTTTGAGCGACCCAACGATGCTTCTTCATGTTAGAAAGACCAACATAAAAAATCTTTTTGTCTAATTTAGATGTTTTAAGGAATTCTGTTATACTAATCTCTTTAATGTCAGACCCAGTCATTAATTTAAGCATTCTACGCTCCGGTAATCCGATATCCAAATAATTTAACCCCTCATCGTTTAAAGATATTTGATTTAGCTCTTCTTCTCTGAATCCACCTAATTTTTGATCGATGAGATCGTTAATAGCTGCCATAAGGACTATATAATCAACATTTAATTCTTTTGCTAATTCTATTGCCATAAGCTCTGTGCTTTTACTCTTCAGAACTTTGAGAATTTCAATAACTTGTTTCCTTAATTTAATAGTCATGTCTTAAACTCAATATTATTTTACTTTTCGTTATATTTTTTCTAAATCTTTAACCTTTTTAAATTTTTCGTGGAATAAATCGTTTTAAATTGCTTTTTCATGAATTAGAACGATAGCTTGGGATTAAATAAAGTATACAATTAATTATAAAACGATCAACCCTTTTATATAACCGCAGCCAAGAGAAATAAATTAAAATAATTTAGTTATTCCCTTGGCCAAATAAAGAAGCTAAAGATACCTGAAACTAAATTAAAAAAGTTACGATAATCGGAAAAATCTCCTACTCTAACTTTTCTCTTATTGATGTAGAGCTTATAATAGAATTTTGGGAATTTCTAATCATAGGTATAACTATAATTATTAATGGTGGGAAACTCTTGCTTTCCCTGATTTCGTTTATTTTTAAGGCGTTTTTATAAGTCTCTTGACTGGCAATGATTCCTTCATATTCTGGTTCGTGAACTGGGGGGCCATATGGGTCGTTTAACGGAATAATTTCAACGCGATTCAAATGTCCTATTGAATCTATAAAAACTTTCAGGTTTTGTTCCCTTGTTTTGTAGTTTTCGATTTTTGCGGCGTGCTTTTTGTTTTTAAGTAAATTTTCTGTTGCTAAACCTATAACAATCTTTTTAGAAAATAATAACGCCGTTTTAATTAGAAACTTATGTCCATCGTGGAGATGGTCGAAAGTTCCACCCATTCCGACTTTATTAAAAATTTGGAAACACCTTACTATAAAAAATTAGGACTTAACTTTTTCCTCTACTTTCTTCTTTTTTTCGTCAGTTTTTTTAGTTTGTACCGTAGGCTTTTTTAACTTGACGTTGTAAATTTGTTTAATTCTCATTGTTTCGTTGCATTTATCGCATGAGCCAATTTCTTTAAATACGTAATCCCCATGTTCGTAATGTCTTACGCTAGTTATATTACACAAATTACATGCAATTATCGTTAAAGTTTGTCTAATTGGCTCTGTTGTCCGTTTTTGAAGTTGAATTAACGAAGTACCTAAACAGATTAACGAAAAACCAATCATAACATTAGTTATTTGATTTTCTCCACCAAGGTAAATAAATAAAGCCCCTACACCTATTAATAAAATTAATAAAATATTCTTCAGTACTTTCTTGAGAGAAACGCTCTTATTTAAGATGTCCTCGTCATTTTCGTCATCAATCATGAATGTCTGTATCCTTATGAGTTATTAGTGATATCTAATAATCTATTCTCTATAATAGAAAAGAATATAAGATTAATTAAATTTTGTTATTATGAAAACTTAGTAGGTTTAATTTTTCAATTATTATTTATATTAACTAATCAAAAAAGGATGTAAATGCTCGTACAATTAATGCAATTAGGTCAAACGCAGACCGACCCTCTCGGTTTAATTTTTC
>JAUWNA010000426.1 GCA_030612905.1 Promethearchaeota archaeon | reverse complement strand
AATTTTACTAACATTTTCTATAAATGTTTCAGAAACTTTCTTGATTTTCTGATTTTTCATATACGCAAAGCTCATGCAATTTATATAATCGTCAACTAATTCTTTTTCAACTTCCCAAACTCCCGCCGAAACAATATCAGTCAAGTTTGTGTTATATTTTCCTGGTGCCGGTCCATATATTCTAGCTTCGGGATGCTCTAGACCTTTTTTTCTTAATTCTAACACGCTTTTTCTGACATAATTCTTATTAAGGGGTTCGTCTAAATTTTCGACTAATTCTACAGCCTCATTTAATAAATTTAAAATATAGGGAAAAGTATCTCTGAAAATCCCGCAAATAGTTACAATTGCATTAATTCGGGGGTGTTTCATTTCTTCAAGAGGTATTACTTCAAGTTCAGTTGTCCATACAGATCTATTTTTAATAGGTCGAACACCTAAATAATTAAAAATTTGACCAATAGTCTCACCTCCCGTTTTCATTGTTTCAAAAGCCCATAGAATTACGCTTGTTGTTTCGGGAAATGTTCCATACTCTTTTTTATAATTTTCAATTAATCTTTCTGCTATTATTCCCCCTCTTTTAAAAGCTGTTGAACTTGGAATTAATCTCGGATCAAACCCATAAGAATTTCTACCTGTCGGAAATATGTGAGGAGAACGTATTGGATCGCCACCAAGTCCGGGTTCTATATATCCACCTTCTAATCCTTGGACTAAATTTTCCATTTCTATAGAATTATCAATGTTAAAAAGGAAATTTTTAACCCAATTTTTCAAAATCAAATGTTCTTCCTCGCTTATCTCATATTGCTTAGTTGAATTTCTTGAACCATAGAGCTCGTCTATAATCTCTTTTAGATATTCTTCTAAAATATTTGATTTCTTTTTTTTTTTTGGTTCAAATTTTAATAAAGCATCCTTTAAATCGTCAGGTATTTCCCCTGAATTCAATAGAATTTGAAGAATCAAATCTTTTTTTTCTTCAATAGTATAATTTCTACCCAAGACATGAAGCCCCATTGGAATAACTGAAGTTTTGTATCTATATAATAAGTCTTCAAGTTCTTCGATAGAAGAATATTCAAAGTTTAGATTTTGTGCCAATTCAAAAATATCTTTTTCTAAATCTTTAATTCTTTCAATTATAACTGGTTCAATTGCTTCACTCGAACTTAAAATGTTCTCATTTTGATATTCTGATATTAAAGACTCTAAATTAGCAAGTTCTTGATATAAATCCGAATTCTTAAAAGTGGGTCCAGCATGATTTATTATAACCGCATTTCCTCTTCTTTTAGCGATTGCAGATTCACTTGTATTTGTTATGTGATAATAATACAAATTTGGAATCGTTCCTATGAGATTTAAGCAAAAATCATCTGGACCTCCAGATGTTTGTTTTCCTGGTTGAAATTCAACGGTTCCATGAGTCCCAAAGTGAATCATAGCATCAATTTTTAATTTATTTTCAAGATAACGATAAAAAGCAAGATATTGATGATGCGGAGGTAAATTTTTATCGTGATACTCGTTAGGCTCTCCAGAAACCATGCTTCTAGCAGGTTGTAATGCTATATATACATTCTTAAATTGAAGAATAGGAAGTTTAAAATGACTATTTGCCACATTTATTTTTCCAGGGGGAGGTCCCCAATGTTCGATCATATCATTACGAAGGATTTCTGGTAATTGATTAAAGTAATTTAAATATTCATCTTTACTCCAAAGTACTCCCTTGAAATTATTAACATTTGTATATTTGGAATTATTTAAAACTCCACTTTCAATAAAAAAAACTGCCAGACTCTTATTTTCTGGTATGTTTTCAAAGTTATATCCTTCTTTAATTAATGTGGAAATCAAATTTCTAACGGATTCTGAGACATCTAAGTAGGCAGCATTTCCTATTTTATCCTCACTGGGCGGATAATTATAAATAATTATAGCTATTTTTTTTTCAGAATTTTCCTTAATACGTAGATTAAGCCACTTTTTTACTCTCTCAACTATAAAATCGATGTGATGAGAAATAGAAGCTACTTCTAAAACATCTGAGTGTATCTCTTCGGAGTAACCTAAATTTTGCATACATCCAACTGTCATCATCTCGATTCTTCCGTCTAATTCTGGCATTACAATCGATATTACTTGATTAATTGGTGTAGCCCCTTGTTCGGACTTGAGATAATCTTCATATAGAAGATCGTATTGAATTAAAGGATTGAGATGAGGAACATTCATTTTTTTATATAAATCTAAAGTTATAGAAGAATCTCCTCCAAAGGGTCCTCCATTAAGCTGAAAATATTGAAAATTAAGAACAATACTCACGAGATTTCTGTTATTTTTAAAAAAGAAGTTGTAATGAGCATCCACATTATATAATACTTCTGAATAAACAGGAATAATATTAAAATCAGATAATTTTCTTGCAAACTCTTCAATTATCGGTAATGATTGCTCAAAATAAAGTGATCCATAAAAAAACAAACCTACCGACTGTTTATTTGGATCTATAGGTTTATATTGCAAGTATTTGTCTAAAGTTTCAAAATATTTGTTGGAATTTGGATCGTATATCCCAATTTCAGGGATTTTCAATGGTTTAGACACTTTTAAGTCTTTGAATCCTAAGTAATTTTTTAAAAGAAATAGAATCAAATTTTTATGATTTTCTGCTACTCCAGCAAATCCATGACTCCAATAGTCCCTTAAGTATACCCAGTTTTTAATATGTTTAAAAGATCCAAATGGAAACATTTTTGAAAATTTACTTATAATTTGGTCTATTTTCATGCCTTTATTAACTGCTTCGGTAATATCTGGTATTTCA
>JAUWNA010000089.1 GCA_030612905.1 Promethearchaeota archaeon | reverse complement strand
TGAAAGTGTATGTTTTGGATATTTACCAATATTTTTTAATATTTTTACCGTTGTTTGATTAATGAATTTAGCGTAAGTTTTAAACTCGTCATGTTGCATTATCTTTTTCATGATTTCTCCTTGATTTTTTGACTGTTCTATAAAAGACATTAAAAGCGAATAGAATTTGAATTTCCAGGAAGCGGCAATTATTATATTAAATACTCAAAAATCCTTACTGTTCAAAAAGGAAATAATATTGGAGAAATGATGAAAAATGACAATTATTATATTATTTAATCAAGGAGTTAGGTTTCTCATTAACCTATCAATCTAAGTTGTAATCGCTGGAGAGTAGAAGTATTATTTTTACAAATCTATTTATAGTAAAAAATTTATTTTATCCCAAGTTTTCATATTAAACCTAACAAAATTAATCAATGAAAGGTTGGATAATTAAAATGACAAGTAATGATTTCAATCCACAACAGATCGAAAAAAAGTGGCAAGAACGATGGAAAAAAGATAAAATCTTCGAGGTAAAAGAAGATCTCAGTAAAGAAAAGTTCTACGTACTAGAGATGTATCCTTATCCTTCTGGAAGTTTACACATGGGACATCTTCGCAATTACACGATTGGTGATTCTGTAGCACGATATAAGCGAATGTGTGGGTACAATGTTTTATATCCTATGGGCTATGATTGTGTTTCTCGTTGAGTGAAATACCATAAAAGCTTTGGATTACCCGCAGAAAACGCGGCAATTGATCACGGCGCGAATCCAGAAGAGTGGACGGATAAAAACATTGAGATAGTGAAAGAGCAGCAAAAACGAATTGGATTATCCTACGATTGGACCAGAATGATTTACAGCCATGATCCAAAGTACTATAAATAGTTAATGGGTTCCATTAACGAATAGAGATGGGATCAGTGGTTCTTTATCAAGATGTATGAAATGGGGCTAGCTTATAGACAAGAGTCCTATGTAAACTGGTGTCCTCAATGTATAACCGTATTAGCTAACGAACAAGTTCAAAGTGGTAAATGTTGGCGTTGTAGTTCTGAAGTTGAACAAAAGTTTTTGACTCAATGGTACTTAAAAATACGTGAATATGCTGAAGAACTATTAGATGGTTTAAATACCGTAGATTGGCCAGAAAAAGTAAAGACAATGCAGCGGAATTGGATTTCGAAATCTGAAGGTACTATAATTCGGTTTCCTATAGTTGGGGAAGAGATTACCGTTGATATCTTTACTACCAGGCCTGATACGTTATTTGGAGTTACTTTTATGGTTTTTGCCCCAGAACATCCATGGGTTCGTGAATGGGTGAAAGGAACTGAATATGAAAAAGAATACGAAAAACTCTATCAAGAAGTAACGCATCAAAATTCATTTGAGAGGACTGATATTGATATCGAGAAAATGGGAATGTTTATTGGAAAATATTGTGTCAATCCATTGACCAAAGAAGAAATCCCTGTTTATACCTCGAATTTTGTTGTTTACGAGTACGGTGCTGGAGCGGTAATGTCTGTTCCTGCCCATGATTCCCGAGACTTCCAATTTGCCAAGAAGTATAATATTCCAATAAAAGTTGTTATTCAACCATTTGAATATGAATTAAATGCGGATAAGATGACTAGAGCATATGAAGGCGATGGAACTTTAGTTAATTCAGACGAATTTAATGGTATGGAAAACCGCTCTGCCATAAAATCAATTACAGAGAAGTTAGAAACAATGAAAATGGGAGAAGAAACTGTAAATTATAAACTTAGAGATTGGTTAATTTCCCGGCAACGTTATTGGGGGTGTCCCATACCAATTATTTACTGTGATACTTGTGGAATCGTACCCGTCCCATATGATGATTTACCTGTAGAGCTACCAAAAGATGTAAAATTTACGGGAAGAGGAAATCCGCTAAAAACAAGTGTAAATTTTGTCAAAGTTAAATGCCCAAAATGTGGAAACCCAGCTAAAAGAGAAACAGCCACGATGGATACGTTTGTAGATAGCTCTTGGTATTTCTTCAGGTTTTGCGATCCTGATGAGAAGAAATTACCATACAGAAAAGATATAGCAGACTATTGGATGAATGTTGATTTCTATGTGGGGGGGATCGAACATTCGATACTTCATCTTCTGTATGCTCGATTTTTTACTAAAGTAGCTCGAGACATTGGGCTTCAATCGTTTAACGAGCCTTTCCAGCGTCTTTTAACCCAAGGTATGGTCAATAAATCTCATCCTTATTGCTCGAATTGTGAAACTTTTGCTATGAAAGCTGAAATGATGAATGAAACATGCAAAAGATGTGGAACTAAATATATATTAAAAAGCGTTAAAATGAGCAAAAGCCTAGGTAACACGGTGGATCCAATTGGATTGATGAATAAATATGGAGCAGATGCCGCAAGATTCTTTATACTTTTTGGAGCAAGCCCTCAATCTGGGTTAGACTGGTCTGACGAAGGTATTGGTTTCGCTTATAAATTTATTAAGAACTTTTATTACTTACTTACAGAACCATTTCAAAATGAACAGGAAAAGCTATCGGTAAGAGGTCGCTTAATATTATATAATTTGCACAAAACTATTAAAGCTGTTTCCGAAAGTTTCGAGAATGTTGCCTTACGAGATGCCATTAATCATATAATCCAATTTACTTCAGAGCTCAGAAAATATAAACAAAACGGTGGACAAAGCGAAATTTATTATGGGTGTGTAGAAAAATTAATATTGTTATTTCATCCAATCGCTCCACATATCACAGAAGAGCTTTGGGAGTTAATTGGAAAAGAGGGATTTGTTACTTTAGCACCTTGGCCATCATTCGATACTGATATTTTAACTCGAGAAAATGAATTTAAATGGAAACTCATGAATAATATAATAGATGATATTCAAAGCATTAAACAAGCAACTAAAACTGACAAACTGAACGAAATTACAATTATCGTAGCTGATGAATGGAAATTTAAATTCTACACACATCTCTTACCATTAATTGAAAATTCCACAAATCAAGGAGTGATTACGAAAGAAATCATGGAACACGAAGAATACAAAATTCATAGTAAATTCGTGGTTCAAACAATCAAAAAAGTATTGAAAAACATTGGAAAATACTCAAAAGTTAATCTTTCAGCAAACGAAGAATTTCAATTCTTTAACGAAATAAAATCAGTAATTGAGAAAAAATATGATTGTATGGTTGAGGTATTGATTGAAGAACATTCTAAGGATAAGAAAGCACTTCGATCGCTACCTGGAAAACCAGCTTTAGTAATTAAGTAATTAATTCTCTTTATTTGCTTTCTTTAGATTTTACATAAATAAAAGTAGTTCCAGAGCAATATCCTAATCCCTCTACTGAAATTTTATATGAATCATTAGGTGTTTTAGAATCTCTAATTTTCTTTATTTTGGTAAAGGTATTATTTCGAAAGACTTGCTCTAATTTTTTAACTAAGGGTGTTGATATTTTTTCATTTTTTAACCCATCAAGAGTTTTTAATAAGAGTACTTCTGATAAGTTTGTTTTTCGTTTTAATTGAGTTGCAATATGTACTGCGTTTTTAGGGACAATTCCCTTTTTGTTTAATTCTCTCAGTGAAATACCATACATCTTTTGAAGCTCTAAATTTAATTTTCTTAAGAGAACTTGTGTATTTACAGAAGTTTTAATATCACTGGTAGTATAATCAATATCAGGTAAATTGTTGAAGCATTGCTTTAATTTTTCAAAATTAGATGAACCACGAATGAACATTGAATACATATTCTTTGAGTTCGGCCTAGTAGAAGGAGGGTTATGTTCACTAACACTCATAATAACTCCTAATTTCATCAAGAGAAATTTTAAACCGAATACTAATCGTCTTGAAGTTGTTTCAAAATTAAGAGAAAATGAGCCCCCTTTATTACGATAATCTAGCTCTGATCCATCTCCCTTAAAGTAACCTAATATAAAGCCTTTCTCACATTCTGTTGGCGAATTATACAAAAATGATGGTATTTCTTTCAAATACGAGTAAGCATGTTTTAACCCTAAACCCTCAGTAAATATAATTTTTGCTAGCTTTGTTTTTGTTCTTAATTCATAATATTCATTATAAATACCATCTTCACATTTAGGACATATATTTTGCTTCCCCTTTTCAACTGTTTTATGTCCGCAATTTTTACACTTTTCAATTCTTCGCTTTATTAAATGGAACTCCAGCCCAAATACTTCTTTAATTAATTTTTGAAGTTTTAGGATATAATCAGTATCCACGCTAACTGAAATTGTTGTTGCGGGTTGATATTTAGATGGAAAAGTTCCTTCGGCTTCATATTGACCTATTATTGCTCCTAAATTTGCATTTTTTTTAATGAAGCGATATGCTTTCTTACCAAATTGTTCGATGTATTGAGTAGTATTGCTAGTAATTAACTTCCCACAGTTTATTAAATCTAATGGTTCATCATTTGAGTCGATTTTTAAAATTCTTGGCATTAAGATTGGCACTCCAACTTTTAGATCACTTCCTTTAATTTCAATTATGTTACAGTCATCATCAATAGTAAAAAGATACTGATCTGGAGAAATTATTACTGATCCGTGGCTACAAACAATTTCTAAGGATTCTTGAAGATCTTCTTTTTCAAAACGATTAATATTCACTTTTTTTGGTTGTAGTTTGTTTGAAATTCCAAGAATCTGTAACTCATCCAAATTTTCTAATAATTCTGGATTTCCAATGTCTTTAATAAATACGCGTTGATATTGATTATTTTTTGTATTATACAATAAGATATATTCATGTGATTGGGTTTTAGGGTCAAGTGGCATATTTTCTCGAAAATAGTTTCTTTTATACATTTTAATCCATTCTTCATAAGAAAACTCCGTATCAAAATAATGTGTATATTTACCATTACGAAAAAATTTCTTTATATGACGCCTTATTGTTGTCTCTCCAAAGGAATAGCCTTGATAATTTTCTAAATACTTCATAATAGCAGAGATGGATCCTCCTACTTCTCGATCTTGATATATTTTTATCCATTCGAAAACAATCTCATCAGTAGGTGGTTGCTTGCTCTTATGAATTCCATGCTTTATTAAAAAATCTTCATAATTCAAGCTATTATGCTTGCAATATACTTTCACGATGGGTATCATTCCGTTATAATAATGCGGAATATCAATTTTTAGATTAAAACGGTTATTGCATTCAATAATAAAATTGAAAACCGCTGGCCAAGATCCACCATAATACTTTAATTTATATAATTCGATCCAAAATTCTATATCTCCATCAGAATAACTTGAAGAATATGTATACTTCTTTTTTTTCTGTAAGTAGATTTCATCTTTAATCTCAAGTATAACCTTTATATTTCTTCCTAGCTGCTCAATTATTTTTACTAGAACTATTGGTTTAAATTTAAAAATTCTAATAATTCCACCGGATTTACTTATCTGGTTCATAAATATCTTTTTTGTGCTTGAATCTTTCTTTCTTTCTTCTTCATTTATAACTTTTGATACAAATTCTTTATAGTTTGGATACATTGAATAAATATAATTTACTAATCGTGCATATCCGTTCTTTTTTAATTCAGAAGATGATGGGACATGCTTGAAATAAGGGATGATTATTTTTCTAAAATATTTTTCTATAATAGTATGATTCCCTTCAATCCAACCCCATCTATTTTTAAACTTCGAAACATTGATACCATGTTTATCAAAAAAATCGATTTCTTGTTGAGAATACTTACTTAGTTCACTACTTGTCGGGTTCATTAAAGTCTTTTCTGTGCCTGAATTTATTAACTCCTTTAATTTTAACATTTGGTGTTTCAGATTTTCATATTTCTGGGAGATCTGCTCAAAAAATTTGCTACGCACTCGATTAACAAAAAACCTGTTCATAAGTTCCCAAAAATGATTATTAAAATAATCTTTAAAAGCCCGAATATTTGCTAATAATTCTAATTGGATCGGACCTAAACCCTGTAATCTTTCTGTTAAGGATTTTAATCTATTCTTTTCTTTTTCAGTAAGTTTTTCGCGTTGAGACTTTTCATATAATTCCAAAAACTTTCGAGTCAAATCCTCGAACTCGTTATAACTCTCAAGGGTTTTTTTTAACTCGGATTTAAGCTCAGCGTTGCATTCTTCCTCGGAAACCTCTTTTATCCATTGTTTAAGGGTTGTTTTCCAACCTTCTTCTTCTTCAATTTCTTTAATTTTTTCGCTTTCACTTTCACTTTCACTTTTAGAACTTTTAATCTTTTCCGCTCTTAATTCTCGTTGCTCTAACCATTGGCTATAACCTTTTGTTTTTTGTCTAGAATATATAGGGTTTCTACCCGTCTCTCGGCGATATAACCCTTGAAGATGATCGCTTTCCTCATCGTTAGATTCTTCACTTCTTAGCTTTGTAATTTTCTCAAGTAAATCTTTCTTCTCTTCGGATTCGATATCGATAGCATCTAATTCTAGTTTTAATAATTCTAAATTTTCTTTATTCGCAACGATTTCTTTTAACTTTTCTTTAAGTTCGGGGCTAATTTCCCCTTCAGACGCTTGCTCTATCAAATTTCCTATTATTTCTTTTGAATTTTCTTTATTTTCCTGCGCTTTCTTTAATTTTAATATTTTCTGCGAGATGTACTTAAAAAATTTGCTAAGCACTCGATTAACAAGAGGCCAATTCCAAAAATCGTCACAATATTGCTCGGTGATATGTTTTTTAATAAAAAAAACACTTTTTAATAATTCTAGTTTGATCGGATCTAACTTTTGTAGTCTTTCTCTTAAGGATTTTAATCTATTCTTTTCTTTTTCAGAGAGTTTTTCGTGTTGAGACTTATCATTCAATTCCAGATACTTTCGAGTCAAATACTCGAACTCGTCATAACTCTCAAGGGCTTTTTTTAACTCGGATTTAAATTCAGCGTTGCATTCTTCCTCGGAAGCATCTTTTATCCATTGTTTAAGGGTTGCCTTCCAATCTTCTTCTTTAACTTTTTTTATTTTTTCGCTTTCATTTTTAAAACTTTTAATCTTTTCCGCTCTTAATTCTCGTTGCTCTAACCACTGGCTATAACCTTTTGTTTTATGTCTAGAATATATAGGTCTCTTGCCCGTCTCTCGGTGATATAACTCTTGAAGCTGTTCATCTTCCTCTTCGTCAGATTCGCTTTCCATAGCATCTAATTCTGGTTTTAATACTTCTAAATTTTCTTCATTTTCAAAATTTTCATTTGAATTTTGCTCGTTAATTTCTAAATCGCGTTTTTTAAGCTTTTCATTTACTATCGATTCTTGTTGTTGCTTTTCAATTATTTCCTCCAAATTTTCCTCAAACTTGG
>JAUWNA010000572.1 GCA_030612905.1 Promethearchaeota archaeon | reverse complement strand
TGCTTATATATCACTTGAAATTAAATATTAATTTCAATATAATCAGTATCTAAGTAAGTAATTTTTTTCAATTAATTTTTATTCTTTTCTGTTCCGACATTATTTTCACCTTTTTGATATACCATTGTTAATTTTCTTTACGCTTAGAGAAATAGATCAACTAAAGCGTCCTGATTATCTTGTAGGGTCCACTTTTGCCTTTTACCCTCCTTTTTTCGGCATTTTTTGAGGTAAGCCTTGTTAATCTTCCAAGAATTGTAAAGGAGCATTCGAACCAGCATGTCCAAGTAGCGCGTGTTATCGTATTTTGACTTCCAGCGCCGACCAATTCGATTTAAGTCGCTAAAACCAGTTTCAATAAACCATCGTTTTCTATAAAATCGAGAAGTGCGGGACGCCCAAGAACTTGTATCGCCCCTTGGCTTCTGAGTAGTCATTATGGCATATATTAACTTCTTGGCATCGTCTAAGGTTAATGTCCCTTTCTTAAAGGCTCGCTTAGCACTTAAAAGAGAATGACCCTTTTTTGCTTTTAATAATAAATATAAATTCTGAGAAAATTGTTTACCTCCGCCAGAAACGCTTGAAATTGTATATCTTCTGATCCTTTTTCCAGTACCTTTCAAGTATTCTTCAATCATCAAGTTAATTTTTTTGTATGATTTGGAAGGAATTAAAACATCTCCTTTCAGGGTTTTTATTTCCTTTAAAAGCTCAGCTTGGTAAAATTCTCGATCTATCATCACGTAATTTAATTCAAACCCTAAATTAATTAAGTGCTCAAGAAATTTAAGAATCACGGGTATTTTAGATTGTCCTTTTGCGATTTGTTCTAATCCTGCGAAAAGGTGAATTCCTCTCGACAAAATTGAAAACCCCAAGTAATGCCTCATTTTTTTCGTCCCTTTGCCCCGATTTGTTCCTTTGATCATTTTATCGGCCCGTTTCCCGTAGTATGAATGCTCTGTAAAGTCAATTAAAACATTGACCTTTTTTGAAATGAGATTTAAACTTAAAGCTTCCATTAACTGATGGTCTAAGCACTCTCGTAGAATCAATCTTGCTTTGTTGAGCCCTATACGGCGTAAAAGCTTGTTTACTTCGGTTTGATGCGGGACTTCACGCTTACTTCGCCCATCGGCGTATTTTTTTTGCTTTCCTTTTTTTTTATTCAAAAAATACTTGTTCAACCTTTCGCTGGCACTATCTATGGATCTTCCGGTCATTTCGGAATAAAAAAAGACTTTAAGAAAGTCTTCAGCGTTATATCTTGCGTTTTTACCTTTTTTCCACCCCCACATTTGAGATTCGATTGCGTCACAAAAGTTTTTAAAAAATGCTAACATATATTCATTAGAGAAAAGTGGTTTTAACTCAGCTTCCAAATCTGAAAGTGGAGATAAATATTGTATTCGCATACATAAATATAGCCACTTTTCTCTTATAAATTTTAAGATAGATTTCCATTGGAAACAAATAGAAAAAATCAATTGTTAAATAATAAAAATTAGAAGCAAATATTAATAGATAAAGATTCAGTTAAAGAGGATTTAGAGATCTACTTCCTTCAATACTGA
>JAUWNA010000188.1 GCA_030612905.1 Promethearchaeota archaeon | reverse complement strand
TGTTTGCAAATATAAAAATTTCTATAGAATAATGCCTTGTAAATCAAAATCAAAATCAAACTTATACCTAAAATAATTGTATTGGTGATAAAATGATCTTATAATTAAAATAAACTATGACCTATTTATTTATATTGTTTCAATATTTATAGAAATGTATAAAAAATCGTCAATTTAGGACGGGAATTTGTATCCTTTAAACAATTTCAGAAGGTATTTTATATCCTCAGAACCTTGAACTATGCGTTGGATTTTGTATGGAAAATTTTTTAATTCCACTTCTTTTCCTTCCGATGCCCACTCTATAATTAATTTAACTAATTCTTTGTATTTATTTACCGTATTTCCCTCAAATTCGATTTCAGAGATGATTTCTAACGCTTTGTTATTCTTACCGTTAAGAATCGAAGAAATGGCTGCCAGAACATAAGATTGGACTATGTGAGAATGGCCGATTTTTTTTAAATTGGCAGCTTTATAATAATATCTGTAAACGTTTTTTACCATTTCATTTACGAGAAATTCTTTCGAATTGTCCAATTGTTGATAGAATTTTATGCTTTCCAAAATAAGAGTAGCTGCAGTATAAAACTGTTTATTTTTTAATCCTTCTTTAGCTATTATGTTTAAGCCTCTAATAATTTGATTGAAAATGCCAAACCTATTGTATTCTAAGTCTCCTTCAACGGCAACATCGTAGGCGTTTAAATAGCTCTCCGTTGAATCGTTTACATTCTCAGATTTCCAGTAGTTATCTCCTGCTTTTACATAGTGCTTATAGGTCATCTCTAAATTGTTTAATTCTTTAAATATCACCGCAGCATTGAAGAAATTTGTAGCAGCTTCGTTATAATCCTTAATCTTTTCAGAGTAGTTTCCAGCTAAAACAAAACAAGAAGCCGATTCAATTAAATTGTTGTTGATTTCTTTATAACATAACGCCGCACCACGATAATACGTTGCTATTTTGTGATAATTTCCCTCGTTTTTCTCTAGTCTTAGTCTTTCTGCCAAATTAATATATGCGCCCGCTTCTTTTTTTGAATAACTAATGAATTGTTCTTCTTCATTTATTAGATGATAGAGCGATTTTAATACTTGTGAAATTTGAGAAATTCCGAGATTATTATTTTTTTGTTCAAACATCTGAAAAAGACTTGAAAAAAACTCGATTCCTTCGTAAATTATGTCATTTGATTTTTTTATCTCATCTAATTCCAAGAAGCAGGAAGCAATTTTCTTGTAAGAATACGAAAGCAAATCAAAATATTGATAATCTTTTGCAATATTTATAACATTTAAGTAAAATTTTTTTGCGTTTTTAATATCCTGAGTTTTTAAATACAACTCAGCGATGTTTTCGTAATTTTGAGCGAGCTTCCTAATATCATCAAAATCCTTTAATATTTTACTTTCTTGCTTTAAAAAATTGATGCTATTTAAGAGATTTTTTTTATACAATTTAGAATCGTTAAGTTTTTCGTAGAGTTCAGCAATTCTTAAGAAAGTCTCAGCAACCTCATGCAATTTTCCTTGAAGCTTAAAGGAACTAATCTGTTTTTCCCAGAATTTTATAATTATTTTGTATAACTTGGTTGACTGAAAAAAAGCTATGCTTTCTAATAATTCCGTTACGGAAAAAAGAAGTTCGCCAGCTTCAAAAAGTTCTCCAGATTCAGCAGTTTCATTCGCTATTATAATAGAATCTTCAATTGCATTTTGAATTATGTGGTTTTTTTTCTTCTCGTCCTTCAGATTTCCAAGTTCCAATAAAGACTCTCTTATTTTTTCGAGGTAAACGCCGGAATCGCTAAAGGTATCCTCTTGAAGAATCTAAAATCAACCCTATAATATAATAAATAATACTTAGATTTATGCAATAAAATTATTTGACACATAAAATTTTTATGAAAAATAGAAAAGTTTTTGGTTTTACAATTATAAAATCTATTTTATCGGGTACAACCCCTGAACCCAGTTATAACCATTAAGTTAGAAGCCTATAGCATTAAATCTTAATACTTTTTGATTTCTTGAATTAATTATAAATAGTTGAAAGGTTTTATTTATCATAGTAAAAATTAAAATTAGATGTGGTTCTAAATTGAAACAGATTGCTGATCTTTTAAAAACAGGCATTATTGAGACTTATAAGCCCAAGAATAAGATGTTGGTTAAAGACCTCCTTAAAGAGTTAAACCTTGAAGGTAAATACTTTGGGATCCTCGTTGATGGTAAGAAAGCTAGCGAGGACACGGTTTTAGATGAGAATTCGGATATTGTTATCCTACCTCATATCGCTGGAGGCTTTTAGAAAATCAATTTTTTTTTGGTTACTTATTTTATTTATCTGTTTTTACTGTAAAGAGATTCTCATTAAGTCTTTTGCTAATACAGTATTAGGGAATATTAATTTTGCTTCTTGCAGCAATTGGTTAGCATCTTCTTGATACCTCGACGAAATATGGGTTAAAATTAATTGTTTAGCGTTCATTTTTTTAGCGTCGTTAGCTGCGTCAACAGAAGTGGAATGCTTCTTTTCAAACGCGAGATCAGACAACTCCTTCGAAAAAGTTGCTTCGTGAATTAAAACATCAGAATCTCTTCCTAATTTAATCAAGTTTTCGCAAGGGATTGTATCACCCGAGTATGTCACTTTTCGACCGGATCTCTTTGGACCTACTATCCCTTCTTTTAAAGGATCAATTGTTTTTCCTTCATATTCAATGATATTTCCTTCTTGAAGAGTTTTCCATAGATTACTTTTAGGTATTCCAAGTTCTTTTGCCCGATCTGGGTTAAATTTTCCATTGCGAGGTTTTTCTATAAAAGAATAGGCGTAAGTTAACACTGAATGTTCCACTAAAGCATATTTGAGAATGTACCTTTTTCCATCGAAAATGACGTTATCTTCCAAATTCAGCTCTTTTTTAGAGATTTCAGAATCTAAACCTTCGAATTCTATTAGTTTTTTGTTTTCGTGATCTATTTCAACGATTTTAATCGGATAATTTGCTTTTAGTCCGAGAATCTTTCTATGGACAAATAAATAAAGAAACAGATTCCGAGGTCCAAATATAGTAACGGGAGCCGTTCTTTCAATTAAACCAAACCTAAATAAAAGGCCTGGAAGACCAATGATATGATCTCCATGAAAATGCGAAATTAATATTTTTAAAGGTTTATTTAACTTTAGACCCGCTTCAATTAGACTTCTTTGGAGGTCTTCCCCACAATCAAATAGAAAGAGCTCGTTTTTATATTTAAGAGCTGTTGAAGGAAGGTTCCTTTCGTGAGTAGGGATCGCCGCGGAGGAGCCTAGGATTATTAATTCCATCGAAGTTCATTTAATATTAATTATTTACTTTTTCTTAACTGCGAAATTTCAAGCCGTTGCTCAATATTCTGCTTGCTTAGATCGTCAACCAAACTTTCAAGTTCCTTAAACCTTAAATTAACATCTGGGTTTATTGTTTGTGTTGTATTTGCCTGAGTTTGAATTTGAATTCTTAAACCATCTAACTCTGCTTCAATTTCGTTTGATTTTTGATCTTTTAGTTTGAGTTGGTTGTCTAAATCTTCGTATTTTTTTTTTATTCTTATAGCTTCGTTCTTAATCGTAGAAATTTCTTCTTCTTTCGTTTTTAACGCATTTTTTGATTCAGCTAATTGTTTTTGCAAAAAGCTTGCCATTTCTCTTTGAATTTTCAATTTGCCTTCAACATCTCCTTGAGAGATGCTAACAGGAGGATCTTCCTGATTGTGTCCTTCATTAATTTGTTCTTGAAGAGTTGCTATTTGTATTTTTGATTTATTTAATTTACTTTTTAATTCTTCTACAACTTCTTTTAAAGCAATTGGTTCTGGTTCTGCTTTACTTTTCTTGCCTTTATCTTTCTTCTCGTATTTAGTTATAACCTTTTTTAGTTCTTTATTTTGTCTTTTTGCTTTATTAAGGTTTTTTTGCAGATCTTCTAGTAGATTTTGCGTAACATTATTATCAACATGTTTAGTTTCTATTTGAGAAGAGCTATTCTCGCTCTTTTCAGTTAAATCTGCAATTTTATCGTTTAATAATTCAATTTTTTCGTCCTTCTCTCTTAGTTTTTCGTTATATTTTTCGCTTCCAAGATCTTTACTCTTTAATCGCCTAATTAAAGATCCTTGTTTATTTAATTTATCTTGTAATTCATGAAGCAAAATATTAAGCGGTGGTTTGTCCTTTTCTCTTATCTCTTCTACGCTAATAACAGAAGAATCTATTGTTCTCACAAAGTTATCGTATTTTTTTTGGAGTTGCATTTTTTCTTTTCTTAAAAAACCCATTCGATTCTTTAGCTCTCGTATTTCTCGATCCTTAGCATCTAATTCAATATTTAATTTTTCTTCTTTCGCTTTTTTCATCTTTTTTTTCGGAGCACTTTCATCGAACATTTCCTCATATCTCATAACTTCTTCTTCAAAGCCATCAATTTTATCTAGGTAAATGTTAATTTCATTATCTTTTTTGCTTAATTCTGACTGTAAATCGTTTAACTTCTCGCGCAATTTATCTTCTTCCGTCATCTTCGCACCTTACCTTTTAATTAGAAAAAATTATGTTATATAAAAATTATATCTATTTCCACTTTTTTAATCTTTTTAAAAAAGTGATTTTTTTTAAAGAGATTTAATACATGTCAAAATCTTTGATTGTAAACTTAGCCATCTTAGCCATTATTGGATAAAGACTTAAATAATTAAAAGTTAAGAAGGCGATAAAAATTATACCCATTATAATAAAAGGAGTTAATATATGTGGTAAAGATACTCTTTGAAATAAAACTAGCGAATTTAATATCATTCCTACACCTAAACTCAAAAAAAGTGATGGTATAATTACATAGAGAGCTTCCAAGAAGAGAATTTTCTTGATATTTTTATATTTCGAGCCAATAGCCTTCATTATTAGGAAGTCTTTAGCTTTATCTATAATACTACCTTTTTG
>JAUWNA010000015.1 GCA_030612905.1 Promethearchaeota archaeon | reverse complement strand
GAAAAAGAAAGAAAGAGCTAAATCTATTGGTATGGCGGCGCTATCCTTTTTCATTTTGAAATTTAACCCTAAATCGGATTTTATTTTTAATCCTAAAGAAAGCATTTCGTTTGAAGGTGAAACAGGACCTTACATTCAATACTGCTACGCAAGAATTGAATCGATAATTACTAAATCAAAAGAATTAATTGACTTAAATATTAAATGGGACTTAATAAAACACGAAAAAGAAATGTCCTTAGTTAAACAATTAATTTATTTTCCAGAGATGTTAGATTCCATAACAAGAAATTATAACATTCATCTAATCCCACAATACCTTTTAACTTTATGTCAAGCGTTTAACTCTTTTTATTCTTCTTGCCAAGTTTTATCTGATAATAAAGATTTAGAAAAAGCGAGGTTACTATTAATTAGATGTGTTCAAATCGTGATCAAAGTAGGATTAGATATATTGGGGATAGATGCGTTAAATCAAATGTAACAAACTTAGACTAAAAGGATTAAACCATGACTTTTTATGATTTTGGCGAGACTATTGATGACGATACTAGATTCGTAATTTTTGGAATCCCTTGGGACTACTTAACTTCTCTTAAGGATGTTAATTCTGCCGTTGCCCCTCAAAAAATTCGAGAAATTACAACAAATTTAGCATTAACAACTGAAATGGGCGTGGAAATACCTAAGTTAAAAGTTGTTGATATAGGAAATGTATCGATTGAACCTACTAATGTTAATAAAAGTCTTGAGGAAATTAAAAAATTTATAAGTTTGATTTTCCATCAAAAAAAGGATATCGTTCCAATAATGATAGGCGGTGACCATTTTTGCACCTTTCCAGTTGTAAAAGCTTTGGCAGATTCTTTTGATAATAGGAATGAATTTGGCGTTTTAATTTTTGATGCTCACCTTGATTTATATAAAGAATGGGATAAAAAGTTGTACTCTCATACAACAATCTTCCATCGTTTATATGAATTAAATTTTATTAATAAATATAATATGCTTTTTGTTGGAACGAGGGATATAGATATCCCTGAATTAGATTTTGCAAAAAACGAAGATATCGTTCATTTTGACGCTTACTTACTCCATGATTTCGGTATTGACAAATTTACGGATAATATTATTGATTTTTTTGAAAATTCTCATATCAAACAAATATATATTTCGATTGATATCGATGTGTTAGACCCTTCTATAGCACCAGGAACCGGATATGCTATTCCTGGAGGATTTTCTTATCGAGAATTATGGAAAATATTAAGAAAATTAGCTAAAAACTTTGATGTTATTGCCTTTGATTTAGTTGAAGTCTGTCCAAATTTAGATTTGTTAAATAATGTGACATCTAATTTAGCGGCTAAATTAACAATAGAATTAATTTCTTTTATCCATAACAAACATAGAAGTGATGATTATGCCAAATGAAAACATTAAAATAAAATTGAAAAATGTAAATCAATTCAAAATCGATAAGAATGATAACATTGTCGATCTTATTCAGTCATTCAAAGATACAGGGTTTAACGCTAAGCGTTTAGCTTTAGCTTGTGAAATCTACAAGGAGATGATTGAGGATAAAAAATGTGTTAAATTTTTTGGTCTTGCTGGGGCTTTAGTTCCTGCAGGAATGCAAAGAGTTATTCACGATTTCGTTGAAGAAGGCTTTATTGACATTCTTGTTACTACTGGCGCTTCTTTAACTCACGACATTGCCGAAACATTAGGATATCATCATTTACAAGGAGAAATAAATGTAAAAGAGGTCAATGATGATGAATTACATAAACAAGATTTAAACAGAATCTACGATGTATACTTGCCGAATAAGGTTTATGAAGGTATTGAAGATTACGTAACAAATTTAGATATTCCTGACGAAAATATGCCTGTTAGTTCTTTTTTAAAGTTCCTTGGAGACCAATTACCTGATAATGAAAATTCTATTTTAAAAATCTGTGCTAAAAAAAATGTCCCAATATTTTGTCCCGCTTTTACGGATTCAGGTTTAGCTTTACAGTTAGGCTTTCATCACCAAAATTTAAATCTTAACCACTTTAAAGATATGTTAAAGATGGTTGATCTGGCTTGGGATGCTAAACAAGCGGGCGTATGTATTATTGGTGGAGGTGTTCCTAAGAACTTTATTATGCAATCATTGCAATTTTGTCCTAATTCCGCGAAGTACGCAATTCAAATAACAATGGATCGCCCAGAACAAGGCGGTCTTAGTGGAGCAACTTTTGAAGAAGCAAAATCTTGGGGAAAAGTAAGTCAAGAAGCGAAGTATTCAACGGTTATCTCAGATGCAACGATTGCATTACCGTTAATATTATGGTTTTTAAAAAGATCAAAGAAAAATAGTTAACATCTTGAACTATTACTTGAATTATTATAATTTTTAAAAAAATAATCCTCTTAGTTTTTGATCAACGTTTTTCGTATCAGATCCAAAAATTTCGTCAAAATTCTTCTTAAAGATCTTAAATTGAGAGATTTCTGATAAATTTTTTCCCTCATTTTGAGCTTTAAATTCCTTAGCAACTTTGGTCAATAGAGGGTGGATGATTTTAGAAACATATTTATCTATTTTTTTCTGTTTATCTATAATTGCATACGAAACTAAAAGCTCGGGTTCGATGCTATCATCTGCTAAAATTTTTTCATTAATAAAAGCCAAAGTAAATCTGTTTCCTTCAAAATATTCTACAGCCCCTGTAGCAAATATGGTCTCTGCAAAATTCAAGAGTGCGGTAAGCAAACCACTTCTTAAATCGGTATCAATTTTTCCTAAAGTAGTTTTGTGATAACTTTTTTTCACTAATGTAAAACCCCTAAAAAGCAAACCTACTTCCCGAATTACCATTATTTTAAATTATTTTATATGTATTAGTCTCTAATCTTATCAAGAATTCGTTTTTCCGATATTTTAAATATAACAATTATTAGTAATAAATTCATTGCTGGAAAAACGATTTTTTCAGTTTCTCAAAATATGCTTTTATTTTAGACATAGTATAAAATTGAAAATTAATAACAAATGTAAAATTAAACCAAATATGATCGATAGAGGAAAAATAGAGCTTTGCGCAGAAAATATTGTTAATAGTATTAACATAAAAAAGAAAGGGGAATGTGTTTTCGTCAAAGGAGGCATTTATAGTCAAGACTTATTAGAGGAGATTGCGTTAAATGTGTATAGAAAAGGGGGGATTCCCCATATTTCGTCCACAAGCGATCGCTATACAGAAACTTTCTTACTTGATAAAAAAATTTCAAGAGAAACTCTGGAAATTACGCCTAAACATTATTTGAAGTTAATCGAAAACATAGACGCTTATATCGTTATTGAACCTTACGAAGATCCATCGATTTTAAACGAAGTATCTAGAGAGAAATTACTAGCTAGAGCTAAATCTCTTGCTCCTATTAGAGATGTGCTCTATGGAGCTAAAGAAGAATACGCGCCAGGAAAAAAATGGTGCTACGCTGGTTGGCCCTCCCAAAAAGCAGCAGCTTTTTATAATATAAGTTATGATTTATTAGAAAAATTTATCGTAGGTGGAATTAGCGTTCCTCAGAAAGAATTGCATCAAATCACTTTAAAATTATCTAAAAATTTTAAAAATGCGAGAAAAGTTCACGTTACTGATGATTTGGGAACAAACTTCTGGGTTTCAATAGAAGACCGCGTAAACATCCTCGATGATGGATTATTATCAGATGAACAGGTTGCTATTGGAGATTTAGGAGGAAATTTACCTGCTGGAGAAGTCTTCTTTCCCCCTCACGAAAAACAAGGTGAAGGCAAGATATTTTGCCCTTTAACTAAAGATAGGTTTAGTAATAAACTCATAAGAAATATCGAACTAATATTTAAGAACGGAAGACTATTAATCGATAAAGTTACTGCTGATGAGAACTTGGATGAGTTAATCGCTACATTTAAACAAGGCGAAATAATAGATAAGGAAAAGAATTTAGCCGAATTACGTACTTACAATGTCGCAGAACTCGGGATAGGGTGCAATCCCGAAATAACAAAGGCAATCGGGTACATTCTTACCGATGAAAAAATAAATGGAAGCGTACATGTTGCCTTTGGGGGAAATAAAATGATGGGAGGGACCTCGGTTTCTCAAATCCACTGGGATTTCGTTACAACTCCACAAGCTAATATTACAGTTGAATACAAAGATGGCACAAAAAAACTTATTATGGAAAAAGGCAAATTAATCAACAATGCTTAATACTTTTTCAAAAAATATAAAGGCGTTATCGAAAACAAAGACATTACAACTACAATAGTGATTAGAAATTCCAGCGGTACGAATGTGCTTAATAGCGTTCCTAATGGCACAAATATAAGACTTGCCAATAGACTAGAGCCTCTTATTAGCTCGTATGAAAGGGCAGTATTTTTGCCTAAATTTGAAACATCAATGTTTCTTTCAGTAAACTGGGACATCATAATTCCGCCTATTAGTTGATTTGCGGCCATAATTAATAAGAAGGTGGTTAAATTCGAAAAGACGATAAAGAACATTAATGAAGCATAAATCGTGATTGAAATTGATATTTTAATTATTGACTTCTTTTCGTTTTTAAGCCGCCTTGCAATAAACCATCCGCCGATATTTAAATACAAGAAAATAAAAAATAGGTACGAATAATTCCTGAAACCATCTTCTCCAAATTTGGTAAAAATATAACTTGTGAGGGGGAATTCAATTAATTTATCGCCCCAGATTAGAAAATTCGCTAATAAAATTAATACTAAACTTAAACGCTTGTTTTCTATTTTCTTTTGCGCTAGTGGCTTTATTATTTTCGTTTCAGTTATAAAATCTTCGTTAAGGGAGACATCTTTGATTAAAAAAAAAGTAAGCATAATAGGAAATGACATTAGCCAGCAGACATTAAAAAAGGAAGTCCATAAATCAATGGAATTTATATCGTAAACTATTAAATTAAATATAATTATAGGAATAATGCTTCCAATCGATGCGCTAACATTTGAAATCAAAATTATATTTTTTTTTGCGTTTCTAAATTGCGAGGCTTCTAACATTAATTTACTCATTCCTGCTTTGATTATTAATCGACTTGTAAAATTCAATGATAGAAATATACCAAAATAGGATAAGTTATCAATGTTTAAATTAAAAAATGAGAAACTTATGATCAAAACGAGGCTTGACACTAACAAAAGTTGTTTTTTCTTATGGGAAAATTTATCAAAAAACAACCCCGTGATAGGTCCTAAAAATAATGTTAAATACGAAAGAAATTGAACAAATGATAGTTGTATTCTGTTTACATTTAAAATCTCTAACATGAAAACGGGGATATATAAAATTATAAATGTGTTAATCAAGCTGATAATTAAATAAACCATAAAAAACGATAAATAATTAGACTTTAATAAATCCATTCAAATAAGCTCTGTATTTTCTTTTGTTTATTCATTCTTTTTTACTCAATCTATAAAAAGATATGAAAATATGAAAATTAGAAAAAAAATTGTTGTCTTATAGGGAGAAATTTTGAAGCAAAGAAAGAACTTTTTCTAAAACCTTTTCTTTAAATGTAATTCTTTCCGCCTTAAATTGATGCTTTTCCACAATAGTGCCCTTTTCAGTTGAAAAACCAATAAAAACTAAGCCTACGGGTTTCTCAACTGTACCGCCAGTAGGCCCTGCGATGCCAGTAATCCCTATTCCTATGTCAACATTTGAAAGTACTCTAATGTTATGAGCCAATTGTTTTGCTACTATTTCTGACACTGCACCAAATTGATCAATCCTATCGGGATCAATGTTTAAAAGATCAATTTTAGAATTATTGCTATAACATATGATTCCACGTTCAAATACTTTAGACGCACCAGAAATATTAGTTATTGCGTTTGAAATATACCCTCCTGTACACGATTCTGCAATTGCTAATTTAATATTATTCTTTGCGAATTTGACGACAATTTCTTTGACACTATCTAAAATTACCATTATTTTTCTATCACTATTTTATAAGTTATTTTTTCTGGTTAATATTGTAAGAAACTGGAAGATTTATAACAATTCATTGTATAATAAAAAGCAATATAAATAAAAAACAATATTTATAATTTATATTTTAAAGTAGTTTAGAAGAAATATATAGAGATACAAAACAAAAATCATAATGTGATTCTATGAAAGAAAGTGATGAAAGGAAAGATTTTGTATTTAAGATAACAGTGATAGGGGATGGGGGCGTCGGAAAAACATCGTTAATCAAAAAATATACTAAGGGTAGTTTTAAAAAAGAATATATAAAAACTTTAGGCGCACAATTTTCGAAATATGACGAGAAAATTGAGAATAGCCATGTTAAATTATTCTTCTGGGATATTGCGGGTCAAGCAGAATTTTCATTTATGCGGCCAACATTTTATAAAGGGAGTAAGGCTGCAATTATAGTTTTTTCTCATGCTCCGAATGAAGAAGAAAAAAGCTTTACTCACATCTCAGAGTGGCACAAAGATATTAAAAAATATTGTGGAGATATTCCAATTGTATTATTCGGAAATAAGATTGATTTAGTGAACAAAGAATCATTAAATGATGGCAAGGTTGAAAAAATTACTAATGAAAGGAGTTTTCTGGGATATTACAAAACCAGCGCAAAAACAGGGACTGGCGTTTATAAAGCATTTCAAGCAATCATAAAAACCCTTTATGAAAAATACAAGGATCAATAAAATTATTTCAATAATCTACTGGTATTCATAAGGTTAATTTATGTCAGTGAATTTTCAACAAGGTTACCCGAGGATTTTATTCTTTTCATCGTCCTATTGCACTCCTTGTAAACCAGTAGAAGAGATGTTGAAGAGAATTAATATATCAATGTTTGGTAAAAAATTGTATATAGAAAAGATAGATGTAGAAAAAAATTACCAATTAACTAGCGAATATAAAATCACCTCCTTGCCTACTGTAATTGTGGCAGATAGAAGGTTAAGTTTAAATATACAAGAGGAGGATATTATTGATGCGATATTATATGGGTTTATTTCCTCCGTAAAAATATAATTATTAAAAAAAATTAAGAAAAAGGGAGTTTAAAAAAATGGATAGATCGTTGCTTTCGAAAATTTTAGTACAAATGAGAAAACATTTGGAAGATGGAAAAGAGATTGGAGATATGAAAGTAGGGGCTTTATTAGCTCTTGGTCACCAATTAGAAGCTATATTTTACTATTTAGGGCATGAATTGGGGACTATCCTAAAAGTAAAACAAATTAATGACGTCAAAAACATACCTGAAGCATTAAAAGAAAAAATCACCGAATATAATTTAGGAGAGATCGAGATTACGGAAAGTTCAGAAGAACTAGTTCAATTAAAACTTAAAAGGCATTCTTCAATTAAAGATCTCATAAATAAAGGGATTAAAACAGAAGGAAGTTTTTGTTCCTTCGAAGCGGGTTTATTAGCCGGTTTGGTTGAAAGAATGACTAATATTCATTGTTTCGCTCAAGAAGTAGATTGCTGTTTACAATCAGGAAATCCTTACTGTGAATTTATGATCGTGTTTCAAAAAGATTAATTTAAAATCCATTATCTTTCAAGTATTTTGAGTTTGTCAGTGTAGTATAAAAATAAAGTTGAAATTAAAATACTATAAGACTCGACGAATTAATTTTAATTTCAGTTACAACTTTTTTTAAGAGTAATTTAGCTGACTAGTAGTTTACAAATTTATCTAAATAATTTAAGATCAACCTAGCGAGATTAATCTAAATAACTTTAAAAATAAAAAAATAAATAAGGTGAAAACTAAATAAAGGTTATATCTTGATAATCGCTCTGGCCTAATTCCTTTTTAGCAACGCCAAGCTCCCGCACTTGTTTATTTAACAACTTTACAGCCTCTCTAACAATTGATCTTTTTTTTGCTCCTGTACAAACAATCCTTCCAGTGCTGAATATTAAAAATACGGTTTTTGGAACTGGCATTCGGTAAATTAACCCAGGGAAGACTTCAGGTTCATACATAGCGAACTCCATGACTATGGCGGCCATATTTAAATCTATATTAGTGTGCAAATCTCCACTAGCTACTATGTTTTGAATGGTAATTTCGGGATTGGACACTTTTATTCCAGCTTTTCTTATATTCTTTAACACCTTCTCCACAACCCTATCAGCTTCCGAAGCTTTACGCATACCGGTAACTACCATCTTTCCAGTCGAGAAAATTAATATAGTTGCTTTCGGTTTTAGAATTCTCATAACTAATCCTGGAAATCTTTCAGGATTATATTCAACATCAGCATGTTTGCGAGCAATTATATTTAAATCGATTTTTTCTGTGATCTCGACAACTACAGTTGCTACCACGTTCTCTATCTTGTAATCGATACCTTCAGCCTTATCAGCCTCATCGTCGAATTCGTCATCGTCATCTATTACCTCTACTTTCTTTTCTTCCTTTTCTTCTATTTCTTCCTCTTCTTCCTCTACTTTTTTTACTTCTTTTACCATCTTACATCAATATTGATAAATATGATTTGAATTAATTAGACAAAAATTAAATTCTTTTAAAAAGGGGTATTTCTTTATAAATGATTTTTTGTTTATAAAGTCTTTATAAATGAGAAAAAATTCAGAGATAAAATATATCGAGATTAAATCTACATCTTTATTTATTCAAATTTCTATCCAAAATTTTCTTTGTGATTTCCATAAAAGCGTCTTCTACATTAGATCCTGTTTTAGCAGAAGTGGATACAAATTCCATGTTATAACTCTTTGCAAATTCGCTTGCTTCGCTCTCAGTAACTTTGATTTTATCGGTTAAATCGTTTTTGTTTCCAATTAGAACCAAAGGCTCGTCTCCTCTTGCGTCTTTAAAGTCTTCTATCCAATCATGAAGTTTTTCATAAGTATTTCTCTTAGTACAATCGTATATAACTAAAGCGCCATTTGCACCTTCTAAATACAACCTTCGGAGACTTCTAAAGCTTTCTTGACCGCCAAGATCCCATATCTGAGCAGAAACATCGCCATACCCTTTAAGTTCCATATCTTTCTTTAAAAGGTTAACACCAAGAGTGCTTTTATAATTATCTTTAAACTTATTTTCGATAAATCTATAAACCAATGAGGTTTTACCGATATTGGCTTCTCCAAGTAAACAAATCTTTATAATATAGTTTGGTTCAGGTTCAGGGGTCATAATTATTCACATAAATTATTGACTTTATTTACTTTCATAATAATAGTTATCCTTAATAATAATTTTCACCTAAATATTTAAGAGTATTTAATTGTGGTGTAATGAGATTTCAATTAGATTAATGGGATTTAAGATAAATTAGTTTGAGTGTCAACTTTGTTCGATATAGCCTCAATACAGTTAAAATATTCCCCATATAAGTTGTTTAATAGATTATTTCTCCTAGCTTTATGATAGGCAAAGAGAAATAATTGCTTCAAGGATACATCGTGATTGTTTTTGTATATATCCCTTTTTAAATCGAATAATTCACTGTTTTGATCTATGAAATTACATAGAATATATCTATTTTCATTACGCAATTCTAATTCATTTAATAAACCATACATCTTTAAAATTATTGGCCCTTGATATTTGATTTTGTTATGGTTGATAGATTGAAAGAATTGAAGGAATTTGTTTCTCTTTAATAATACCGACATGAGTAATAATATCGAAATATTATTTATTTTCTTTAATAATATCTACGTAATATATTTATTGGAGATTAAAGTAGAAAGATGTGAAATAATTTAAGATGAATCTTCATCAAATAAAGTAGTCGAAACCCTTATATCTATTTTGAGCTTCTTTAAATTCATATTTTATATTTTCTACTTTCGCATATTTCGGACCTTTTTTTGCAAACTCAAGTAATTTCTTTAAGTCATTTTCGGTTCCTTCAGCTTCGATATAAACGCTTCCATCAGCCAAATTTTTAACAAATCCAGTTAATCCTATTTTGCGTGCCACTTTGCGCGTGGTGTAGCGAAAAAAAACACCTTGAACGTTTCCATATACTTTGATTATAATTCTTTTCATAAAAAGAAGATTCTCATGCTACTATTTATTTCTTAATTAAGTTCTGCATTGAATTAATATTGTGATCTAGACCCTCTTTAGTCGTTTTTGGGTGGATATCTAAAGCAAAAATCTCCTTTGTAACTTTTTCAACTATAGGTAATTCTATTTTATTATAATCTATTTCTTTACCATAAAAAGGACACGACCAGGGACATCCTTTTGGATACGCAATTTTTTCCTTAAATAATTTAGTTTCGTATAAGGGTTTAGGGTAAAGGACTTTACTCTTAGGAAATTTATTTAAAAATTCAGCTTTATTCAAACCGAGTTTATTTGGATTAAATCGACCTATCCAATAATTAAAAGCAGGTTCACAATAATCAGGAATATAAGGTGGATCAATTCCGTCTATTTTGTTTACTGCTTCTGTTAAGTACATAGCATTTTTATTTCTAATTTTTATAAATTCATCGATTTTCTTTAATTGAACCCTTCCTATTGCGGCTTGTATCTCAGTCATCCGATAATTATAACCTAAACGATTATATACATACCACTCTGGTTCACCGTGATGTCTAAGTAAACGGCATTGCTCAGCTAGCTCGTCGCTGTTAGTTGTTATCATGCCGCCTTCGCCTGTAGTCATATTTTTTGAAGGGTAAAAACTAAAAGTGTTAATATCTCCAAGAGAACCAACCTTTTTACCCAAATATTTTGTTCCGTGCGATTGGCAAGCGTCTTCAATCAGATATAAATTGAAATCGTTTGCAATGTCTCTAAGGGCACCCATATCGGCTGAAATGCCCGCTAAATGAACTGGAATAATTGCTTTAGTTTTATCCGTTATATATTTTTTCACGGATTCGGGATCGATCGTATAGGATTTATCATCAATATCCGCAAATATCGGTATTGCATTATTGTGTAATATTGAACTTGCGGTTGCTATAAATGTAAAAGGAGGGATAATAACCTCATCTCCGGGCCCTATGTCCAAAGCGGCTATAGACATATGTAACGCAGCAGTTCCGGTATTAACACCAATAGCGTGTTTTACGCCAATGTAACGGGCGAATTCCTCCTCAAAATTTTTTACGTATTCACCGTGTAAAAGAGTCAACATTTGAGATTTCATTACTTTTAGGACTTCGTTTTGTTCTTCATCTGAAAGGTTCATGGTTTACCCAATTATTTTTTAAAAGATTCAAATTTTGAATTTATAATAATAAAAGTAAGAACTTTTTTAATAATGTATTTTTTTATTAAAGATTGTTTTGAAATATTCAAATAATAACAAGATCAACCGTTCTTACTTTAACCAGATGGAGAGAACGCAAGAGATTAGCGATATAAAAAATTTAAGCCCCAAGTCGAGAATCATCAGCCCTACGAACTTTTACTCAAAGTTTCAAATAATAACTATCATTCTTGTTGTTATATCCAATAATATTATTCTTACTCAGAGTTTCTAAGACAGAATCGAGCCATCTCTTACTTGTATTAATTGATTTTCTTAATTCGGAGTATTTAACGTCATCTTTGAAGACTAATAAAAACTGAATTTTGCTCTTTACTTTTAGATGGTCTGATTTTGAAATCAATGCAAATTTCTTTGTTAAATCATATTCTAAAGTTTTCAATTGAGCTACTTCATTGCTTAATTTCATTATTACTTCGTCTCTCGTTCTAAAAACTTTTAAGGAAAGATTATAAATTCTTTCTATATGTTCTTTGAGCCTTTCTTCGTTTAACTCTAACTCTAGCTCTTTTTTGAACTCATCTAAAATAACGGTATAATCTGAACTATCGTCGTATTTATCTAATACTAATACAATAATGATTTCTTTGTTTTCGTTATAATATGAAATTGAATTCCAATTCTTTTCTTCAATGGTAATGTACGATTCAACGAAATTGTGTGAGATTTGGATCTGTTGCACGACATTTTCAGGAATTGCTACATCATTGGGATATTTCATGTAAATATTTCCGCCAAGAATCTCATCCCACTTAATCAAGCAAATACCTAGAGGAATAACATCACACCTAAAAAATCAAAAGCTTCCTTTAAAAATTATAAAAGTTTTTATTAATAAATTTAATTTTTAATTTTTAATTAAGAAGATATAATACATATATATACTGAATTGAGCACTTTCTTTTAACAACATTGAAAGACTAAATCTCTGCCTAAAAAAATAAATAGAAAAAAGGCATTATATAAATAGTGAATCTGACATGGGTCTTTATTTTGTTTATATTTTAGAAACTGTTGGGAAAAACAACAAAAAAAGATTCTATACGGGATATACTAATAATCTTAACAGAAGATTACAAGAACATAAAAAGGGAACTGGCGCTAAATTTTGTCGAGGGAAAAAGATTATAAGACTTAAGTATTTTCAAACTTTTTCCGAAAGAAGTGCGGCGATGACGAGAGAACTAGAAATTAAAACTTTTACCAGAAAAGAAAAAATAGAATTAATAAAAACCTTTGATGAAGCTGAAGAAGTAAGTGATTGATCAAAACTTTTTAATAGTTTTAGTTGGATTACCAGCTTCGGGTAAAACTACATTTGCAATCTTGCTAAAAGAAACTTTAGAGCAAATAACTCCGTATAAGGTTAAAATAATAGACCCTGACAAAATTAGAAATTTTCATTTTCCGGATAAATTTAATTCCAAAAATGAACATTTTGTAAGAAAAACTAATTTAGAGAGAGTAGAATCTGCTTTAAAGAATAATTTTATTGTTATCAGCGACGATTTAAATTATTACACAAGCATGAGACATGATTTAAAAGAAATCGCTAAGAATTTAAAAAAATCCTTCTTTTTTATTTATATAGCAACGCCCTTCGAAGTATGTGTTAAATGGAATGAGAAAAGGGGCTATACAATTCCAAACCAAGTAATTTCTAATGTGAACATAAAATTTGATTCTTTTCATAATTATAGTTGGGATAAACCGCTAAAAAGCTATGATTTATCGAAAACTGAGAATCTAAAAATAGAAATAGCGAACTTAATTAAAACATTTCATACTAAATTAAAATTGGCTAGAATAAGCGATACAACAAGGAGAAACGAAGTTCAAATCATTGATCGATACCACAAGGTATTAGATAAACAAACTCGACTTATTGTTGGAGAGCTATTAAAGAATCCAGAGTTGCAAATCTATAAAAAAAAAATATTAAAATTAAGAAAATTATTTATCAAAAAATCTTTAAATTTATCTCTTAAAGACTCAAAAATTTCAAAAGAATATATATCATTTCTAGAAAAGAACTTAAACTTAGAAATTTCCTATTGATTAATTTTTACTACAGACAATTATAAAAAAAAATAGAAAAAAACATAAATTACCATTTATTTTATAATATTGAAATTGTATTTTTATAAATACTATAAATAATTAATCAATTTTCATCATGTCTTCACTAAAAGAAATAAAAGTAAGAATAGAAGAACTAGAAAAATCCCGTAGTGGCCGTTCATTATGTTACCTCGACCAAGAAATTGTTGGAAATATGGGTTTAAGCACGGGAAGCATAATTGAAATAAGGGGAAAGAAGAAAACTACAGGTATAGTCGTAGCTAGCATTGCTGATAAAGGGAGAGGGACAATAAGATTAGATGGACTTCAAAGACTTAATGCTGGGGCAACCATTGGTGAGTATATTACAATTAAACTTGCGAAAATATATCCTGCCGAAGAGATTGTATTAACACCAACTAAAGCCAATATAGATTTAAAAAAACAATCTGAATCCATTTTAGCAAAACTAATTGATAAACCTGTTGTTTCGGGAGATATAATCGAAGTTTTAGGAGCTGTTTATCAAAAGACAGATCCAGATAATCCAATGAATCAGATGATGAATATGTTCATGAGAAGCCATAAGAAGAGACCAACTTTAGGTCTATTAAGATTGGTTGTTGAAAATACATCACCAACTAACAAGATTGTAAAAATCACTCGTGATACTAGAATTAAAGTTAATAAACGAGTTGCTTTACTAAATGTATCTGGAGGAATAGTTACTTATGACGATGTAGGTGGTTTAACTGACGAAATCCAGAGAATTCGAGAAATGGTAGAATTACCCTTAAAACACCCAGAACTTTTTCATAGGTTAAATATTGACCCCCCAAAAGGAGTACTTTTCTATGGACCTTCAGGTACGGGGAAAACTTTAATGGCAAAAGCTGTATCGCAAGAATCAAACGCTTATTTTATTTCTATAAATGGTCCAGAAATTATGAGCAAATTTTATGGAGCTAGTGAGGGAAGGCTTCGGGAAATATTCGACGACGCGGAAAAAAATGCACCCTCTATAATATTTATTGATGAGATTGATTCTATCGCTCCAAAAAGAAGCGATACTTCTGGAGAAGTGGAAAGACGAGTTGTATCTCAATTGCTTTCTTTGATGGATGGGTTACAAGGTAGGGGTCATATAATAGTTGTAGGTGCTACGAATAGAATAAATGCATTAGACGAAGCTTTACGAAGACCGGGAAGATTTGATCGCGAAATAGAATTTGGAGTTCCTACGGTGAAAGGACGAAAAGAAATATTTCAAATTCATACAAGAGGGATGCCGCTTGAAGAGGATGTATTTCTCAATCGATATTCGGAAATAACTCATGGGTTTGCAGGAGCCGATGTTATGGCAGTGTGTAGAGAAGCAGCTCTGTTCGCTTTAAGAAGAATATTGCCTAGAATCAATTTAGATGAACCTATACCTAGCGATATTATTCAAGAATTAAGGATTTCCGATAAAGATTTTGTACAAGCAATTAATATGGTTGAACCTTCAGCAATGCGAGAAATAATGATAGACATTCCTAACATTAATTGGGAAGATGTTGGAGGCTTAGAAGATATAAAGTCAGAGTTGCGAGAAGCTGTTGAGTGGCCTCTTAAGTATCCTAAACTTTTCGAGAAAGCTGGAATTAGACCTTTAAATGGGATTATACTTTTTGGACCCCCGGGTTGTGGAAAAACTCTTTTAGCTAAAGCTGTAGCTAGTGAAAGTAAATGTAATTTTATTACCGTGAAAGGACCCGAAATATTATCAAAATGGGTTGGAGAAAGTCAAAAATCAATCCGCGAAATTTTTCGAAAAGGACGTCAAGCGTCTCCTTCGATCATTTATTTTGACGAAATTGATGCAATAACCGCAGTTAGAA
>JAUWNA010000025.1 GCA_030612905.1 Promethearchaeota archaeon | reverse complement strand
CTGCTTTATTTTTTTTACCCTTTGACGGAGTTCCTTTACCCATTTATTTCAACCTCTTCTCTTTTTAGATGCCATCTGCTTCCTTTCTATGCATCAATTTATCGTGTAAATCTTCCTCAGCCGCATCCTTAGTTTCAGTATCATTATCTTCAGCCGCATCCTTAGATTCAGTATCATTATCAGAAAAAATCAATTTTTTTCTATCCTGCCCAACGAAGATGATAGAAGCCCCTCTAATCATACCGGTCCCAAGACTCTTGCTTCTTTTTCCACCACGCCCAAAATATATTTCTTTGGCGTCTTCTACGATCAAATTCATGTACCCATCAAATTTTACGAGCTTGCCAGTCAAGTAAGTGTTCCAAATCTTTAATTTGATCCTAACTTTTGGCTTTAAAATTGCTTTACTTAATGTTCTTGAGATTGTTTGTTGCGACATTTAAAAAACTCTGTAATTTCTTATAGAATAATCTATAAAATGTAGTTAAAATATAAATATTTTTTTATTCTCTAATAGATTTAGTTTCACAATACTATTTAGATTTGTTATCAATTTTAAATGGAAGCAAACTATGAAAAAAATAGGGATTTTTGACAGTGGTGTCGACACACCAGAAGAAATAATTCTTGCCGCAGGATTTGTCTCTTGTAGGCTTTTTGGTGATCCGACTATCGAACCAGATAAAGCCAACGAGCATATTCCTCCAACTCATTGCGTTTGGACTCGAAACCTTTTAGAACAAGCAATAAAAGGACTTGATAAAGACATTGTAGGGATAATTGCGACTCATGGTTGCGATCGAACCAATCGGGAGTTTGATATTTGGTTAAAGTGTATTAACCTCGATTTTATGTTTTTTTTGAATTCTCCATTCAAACGTAACAAGATAGCTTTAAAATTTTTTATAGACGATATGAAAGAATTAATATCTCAATTAGAAGATAGTTTTAGCGTTAAGGTGTCTTCTGAAAAAATCAAAGTAGCAATCAAATTGATGAACAAAATTAGATCCTTGTTAATGGAGATTTCCGAATTTCGTAGTAAAATGGTACTGAAAGGAGCAGAATTTCACGCGCTCGTCAAAGAAGTCCAACAAATAGATAAAAACGAGGCAATAAAACTACTTGAAGCTAAATTGGAAGAACTTAAAACCAAGAAGACCACAGTAAATAAAAAATATAAAAAAATTCTGTTAACAGGTTCAGATTTAGACGATACGGAATTCATTGAGTATATAGAAAATCTCGGTTTTCAAATAGTTATCGACGATTTAGGTATAGGTACAAAATATTTTTGGAATAAAGTTGACGAGAATAAGGAGCCCATCGAAGCCTTAGCCGAATATCACTTAAAAAAACCGATTCATTCGACTAAGTTTCCATCTTATGAGAGATATGATGTCATTAAAAATTTGGCAGAAAGCTACAAGGTGGATGGAATTATAAATGTTGCTCATAAATTTTGCGAACCCGTTTTATACGACCATCCTTATTTAAGCAAAAAATTTAAAGAATTAGATATACCGTATCTTTTTATTGAAACAGAATATAACAGAGAGTCTTATAAGCAGTTAGCAACAAGATTCGAAGCGTTTGGAGAGATTATTAAAAGGAGGGATTGAGAATATGTCAAAAGAAAAGAAAAGCGGAATAATGTTAAACGCAACAAACAAACTAAAAAATGAAATGGGAAGGCATTTTCTAGCAATAGAACAAGCGTATAGAGATGGAAAGCCAACTGCTTGGGCAACTGCAGGGACTCCTGTTGAACTTTTATACGCTATGGATGTTCAGGCAATGATGCCTGAAAATTCGGCAACGATATCGGCAGCGCTTAAACAATCGAAAAAATTTATTGAAATTGCCGAAGATCAAGGATATTCCTACGACTTATGTTCATATTTCAAAACGAACGTTGGTGCCGTGTCAAGTAAGGCTGAAATGAGCGTTGGTGGGACAAGAAAACCTACTTTTATGTTGTCAAGTGACGTAATATGTGATACACACGTTAGATGGTTTCAAGTACAAGCAGAAAGATTAAATGTTCCTCACTTCACGTTAGATATACCTCACGTAGTGAGCAACACGAGCAATCGTCAACGCGAGTATTTTAAAAAATATATCAAAGAACAGCTTTGGGAGCTATTAGATTTTATTACTGAAGTAACAGGTCACGAATACAACGAAGAAAAAGCGAGAGAAGTAGCCTCAAATTCCTATGAATTAGGAAAAATATGGCAAGATGTGTTTGAGCTAAGAAAAAACGTTCCCAGTCCAATATCTACGAGAGATACTTTTGGTGGACTTTTTCCATTATTTACAATGCCTGGACTTAAATCTCCGATTAAATTATACAAGAGAATGTACAAAGAAGCAAAATTAAGGGTAGATGCGGGTGTAGGCGCGCTTGAAAACGAAGAATTTAGACTTATGTGGGAAGGTATCCCCTTTTGGTACAATCTC
Organism: Promethearchaeota archaeon; assembly: GCA_030612905.1. Lineage (GTDB taxonomy): Archaea > Asgardarchaeota > Lokiarchaeia > Sigyniarchaeales > SOKP01 > SOKP01. The sequence goes on along the minus strand of JAUWNA010000025.1, from coordinate 9,606 downwards.
AAATTCTTTTCGAATTTGGAGCGCTGGAACGCTATGATAGTTTACGAACCTTACGTTTACGCGTTTAGTAAATATACAAATCCAAATATTACGAAAGACGATGTGTTAAATCATCCAGTAGAATCAATGGCAGAATTAGTTTTAAGTTTTTGGTATATATACGATCTCGAAACTCGGGTTAAAAAATTCAAAGAAACGATTAAAGAATGGAAAATTGATGGCGTTCTTTTACATAATAACATGTCTTGTAGACCAAACTCGTGTGGACAATACGATTTGAAGCGTATATTAATGGAAGAATTAGATATCCCTAGTTTAATAATAACCAGCGACATGAACGACCCAAGAAAGCTAAATGAGACTCAAGTGGTTAATCAAATCGAGAGTTTTATCGAAATTCTGCGTCAAAGAAAAAAAAAATAAACAAATACAAAAAATAAATTACCGTAATTTTAAATTTCTTCCTTCTCAAAATTTACCATTTTCTTAATAGGAATGAGAGAAATTAGATATTACGGATGTAAATAATAATATTAGATTTACGATAAAAAAATTGACCATTAAACAGTCATTAATTACTTTTTTTAGTGGATTAATTGATTAAAAAATCAATAAATTTGATGTAGAGAATATTTAACTATTGTTAAGTTAATAACTTTCAATACATTCAATAAACTTGAGAATTTGTCTGAGGAAATATTAAATAACTTTATAAATTTTCAATTGAATTGGGATAAAAGTAAATCATATAAGTAAAGAAATCTTTACTAGATAGTAGGAATTATTAGGTTATCAACCATGATTGTTGGAACATCCATTATTAGTGAGAAGGGTCAAATTACTATCCCTAAGGAAATTAGAGATAAATTGGGTATTGTTCAAGGAGATAGGTTAGTCTTTGATTTAAAGGGTGACGAAATTATTATCAAGAAAACTGGAACAAATTTAGTATCAAAAATATTAAAAAATCAAAAGCCATGGGAAATTAGTAGCATTGAATTTCAAAGAAAGTTGCGTGATGAGTGGGAATGAAAATTGGATTGGATACAAATATCTTCCTTAACGTTAAGAATAAAGAAGAACCTTTTTATCAATATTCTGAAGCTATTTTAAACGCAATTGATGAAGGGGAGTTGAAAGCTGTTATTTCTATTATATCTATTGCTGAATTATGTGTTGGATACTATAGCAAAAATGAATTAGTTGACAAGGATGAATTCATAGCAGGAATATATTCAAATAAGAATTATAATATGATTGAAATGAATTTTAAAGTAGCGGATAAAGCGGGAGAGATTAAAAATAAGAGCAATCTAAAACTACCAGATTCCATTATAACTGCAAGTATATTACTAGAAGGTGCTTCTTGTTTAATAACTAATGATGGAGGATTTGAAAATGCAAAAGATTTTATTTCTATATTTACATCTAAAGAATTTTACGAGAATTATCTTCAAAAAGAAATGTAAATGGAAAAAAAATAACATCATAATGATTTTTTTTACAAATTAATTACTCTGGAAATAGCGGTTGAAACTCGTTTTCTCTTGCCATATTAACTATCCTTTCTAGTTCTTCTGCATCAAGTTTCTTATATTCCTTAACGGCACTTAATACTAATGGCCATAGCTTTACATCACAGGGCAAGGAATAGGTTGTAACTCCATCTTGCGACAATGTAAACCACACGGCTTGGTTAACCAATTCTTGTTTATCAAGAGGTTCATACCACGTTTTGTATGTAGGAGCACCTTTCCATCTATTTTTAGAAATTGCTTTAATAGCTGTAACTCCAATGTTTTTATCTCGAGTAATTTGAAGAATCTTTTTAAAATCGTTGACGGGATTAGGGTTTACAAGCGAAGCAACGTAAACGGGTAAAAGAACGGTGTCAAAATCATCGGATAACTTGAGTGCTTTCTGGAGTATTCTTACGTCATCGTGCGCAGTAATACCAATATGCTTTATTAAACCCGTTTCCTTAGCCTCTTTAAAGGCTTCCATAGCCCCATCTTTCCCAAGGATTTGATGTAATTCCTCCATTGACGAGACCGCGTGAAACTGGTACAAATCAAAATGCGTCGTGTCAAGCCGTTCTAACGATTGGTTTAGTTGTCTCCAAGCCCCTCTCTTTGTTCTTTTCAAGGTTTTTTCCGCAAGAAAAAACTTATTCCTATATTTTCGTATCCAAGGATTAAGTCGTACTTCTGCCTTACCATAGGTTGGAGCGACATCTATCATGTTAATTCCATGATCCATTGCGAGCTTTACGGCCTTGTCGGCTTCAATTTGATCGACATATCCGAGCCCGCATCCTCCCATCGCAATTATTGTAATTTTAGCTTTGGTTTTACCAAAAACGCGAGTTTCCATTTAATCACTCTTAAACATCTAATTGATATAAATTATTATAGAATAAAATTTAAAGGTTGATTAATTCATTTAGAATTATTCTTTAAAACAGTATTTTTAATAAAATTTAATAAAATTTCGAGTGTGTCGAAATGCCAATAATTGGAATTGATTACGATAAATGTATTAGTTGTGAGATTTGTATAAGCGCTTGTCCGTCCCAAGTATATTCCAAAAGCAATAACGCAGATAATAAAGTCATATTTGATCCTGAGAAAAAATGCATATTATGTGGGCAATGTATTGCACAATGCCCTGAAGATGCTATAATTTACGAAAACATGGGAGAGAGTTTCACTTTCGACGAAATTGGCGAGCTTTCTTCTCTTGTACCTTATGAAAACATGTTCAAGTTTCTCGCAGCAAATCGTTCAACTCGTAGATATAAGAAAGATAAGGTGCCAATAGAAATTTTGAATAAAGTCATTAAGGCGATGGAATACGCTCCCACAGCAGCTAACATGAGACCTGAAAACTTCGTTATAATATCCGATTCAGATTTGATTAAAAAGATGTCTGATGCAATTGTAGAAGTATTTAGCAATGATCCATCGTTAAAGGAGCAATTCAGCAAGCAACTAGAATTTCACGCAAAAGAGATGCGCAGTCCTGCTTATTTTGACGCACCTCACGTGATATTCGTATCCTCACCTTTCAATATTATGATGGGAGGTTTTAACATTGGGAATATTATCACCTACGGGAGGTTAGCCGCCCAATCGCTCGGGTTAGGCACTTGTTGGAATGGCTGGACTCACTTAGCATTTCACAAGAATCCCGCGCTTAAAAAACTGGCTAAGATACGAGGTAGTTTGGTAACTGCATTTATAATAGGATATACAGATAACAAGTATTATCGCGTTCCTCCTCGTTCAAAAAAGAAAGTAAAGATTTTTGAGTGAAACAGATTTCAGAAAGAATTTTTATTTCTACTTTAGATTCTATAATAAGCCATTATCAAATAATGTTTGTTACTGATTATAGTACAATCAAGTTATTTAATATCAAGATATAAAGTGATGAATTAGTAATTAATATTTGAAATAAAATTAACCAAGAACTATTTGTCCCTTATAAATGAATAATATTAATGCAATTTCAGGATTGTTTTTCGCAAATGAAGATGAAATGGTTTATGATAAAATCAAGATTTCTGAGGGTCTAACTGAAGAAAGAGAGAATAATTTGAAAATGCTCTCTTTCAAATATTTAGGTCCTGTATTTTTAACTGAAATGTGTAATAAAGGAAATCCTTGGAATATTGATTTCATTGAATCGGCTTTAATTTTACAGAATCTCGGCTCGTATAACGAGAAAAGGTTTCAATCCTTTTTTAATATAAATGCATCGAATGAGAGTGAAGACGGGATAGCCAATCTCTCAGCGTTAATAGCATCTCCTTATACAGAAGATATTAAGGAGATTGCTGACGAATTATGTGAATATATCCTCCCGGCTATAATTCAAGGAAAGATTGTCGAGGAGAATTTTTTAGGAAGCAAATTCAAGTATTCTAAATTTATACAAAAAGAATTAACCCGAGGTTTAAATTTAATCGATTATTCTCTTGGATCATCAAGAAAAGTGTATTGGGAAGAACAACATAATTATTATTGTGTAGGGTTAATTGAAAGGATAGTATCTAAATATTATAAAGCATCAAATTTATTTACTTATGATAAGGATAACTTGTTAAGAAAAAAATGTTTAGAATTTATCCCTTCTTATTATGTTATGGCGGTTTTACCTGATTACTATGAAAAGTTAATAGATGAGACTTTAAAGTTATTTAATGTCAACACCATATATCCTAATATTAGTTTAATCAAATTACATTCTCATGAGAAAAAAGTGATTTATTTAGAAGAATATGTTGTTGATAAAAATATAAAAAAGAGCTATGGCGTTATTTTAATTGAAGATACAGAAGGATTTGACAATTTGAATAAAATTTCTTTCTATAAAAAAAATTTACGTTTAATGGTGGATGGAAATAAAGATATTTCAGATATTATGTTAAAAATAAACCCTAATTTTAGTTTTAAAAAATGGGATACTCTTTCAAATGAGAGTCTCAACGATTTGGAAGCAAACCTTGATAATTAAATTACATAGAATAATGAGAAGAATAAAAAAATGGAATGTATAGAGTTCGAAAATAAATATAAAATTGACAGAGAAAGATTGATTTCTTATTACAACAGGATTAAAAGGCAGTTTAGAGATCAAGACCAATTAAGCATGATGGCAAAATTTCTTTTCAATCAATCTATTGGGTCATCTTATGAAGACAACTACGGTATTCTTCTGTATTTTAAAGATAAAATTATAATAGAAAAAAGTTTGTTAGATTTCGCTATAGAATGGATAAGGGCTCAAAAAATCCGATTAGAATACAAAAAATATCTTATCAGAGCGCAATATCCACAAAACAACTTAGCGCTTGCTATTGACGATTGCATTTTTCGATTTTTCCTCGATATTGATAAATATTTGAGAACAATAATGAAAAAAAATATTCAAGAATATAACTTTAGCGCATTATATGAAATATTTTTTAGTCCTTATGATACTAAAAACCTAAATATAGAGGATATTTTGCTTAGACACATGCATAACGTTCCTACACACTTCCACGGAAGTAATAAAATTAATGTAAATATTATAATACTGCGTTCTGCTCTATCAAATCTAATTGTAAAAGATTATGAGGCTGTCTTATTTTCAAGAAATGAAGAAGAAGCAATGAAAAATAAGCAACTAAATGAAATTATTAAATCTAAAAAAGAAATAATTTGCGAATTTAAAGGCTCTCTTCTAGAAAGAATGATTAAAACTTTTTGTATTAGTAAAAAACAGATTGTCCATAGTGAAATTGAAAAATCAGTTAGTCAGTTCTTATCGTCTTATCTTCGATTCGGCTCATTTTATAAATTCGCAGAATTTAAAGATAATATGACTAAAAGTTTTGCAGAAGATATAATTTGTGGACTAACTGATAATAAGAAAAACCAGATACAAAAAAATCATCTAGAATCGGCAATTTCCAACGCTTTACTGGAATTTAATAAAATGAATTACGATATAGAATTAGATGGACTGGCTTTGAAAAATGATCTCACACCTATTTTAAAAGAAATAGTCATCCATCTAATCAATACTAACCTTAGTTTTTAAAAATAAGGTTTCTAAATTAATTAGAAATTTTTACATAAGAGTTCGGAGTCAAGATTAAGTATTGGTCTCCAAGACGGGCCATAGAGCCACCATTATCTCTTAAAAACGATTTCAAATCTTCAATCCCTCTTTTTAGTTGAGTGACGTCAATATTTTGAAGAATATCTTTCGCGTTTAATATTAGAATTCTTTTGCCGAGAAGTTCCTTTTTAATTTCTTCGACTTGTTCAAGAGAAGAGAAATCGTACTTTTTGATGACAAAACTTTGTTTAAACGAAGAGAACTCTCGGGAAAACCCCATAGTTTCTTCTGGAGAACCTAAAAGTTGATCTTTATTTTTAAATCTACCCAATTTTTTATCACGACCAATTTTTTTTTTAATTATTTTTATGCTGGAAGAAAAATATGAATTAAGCTCACTTTAAACAATATAACATTCAGATATTACATTATTTGGATCATTATCTTATTAAAAATTCAGATTTTTTTGTCTATTAGTAATAAAAGTTTTTAATACATTTGATCATATTATTTGTTATAATAATTAAAAAAAAAAATCGAAATCAAAATGAGTGAAAATAAAGTAATTGTAGCAAACAAGGGTATGGTAAGGGCAGATTTTAATTTCTGGGTCGGTCGATACATGGATAAATTTTACGATAACTTTGAAAAAAAGAAACTAGTTGGCAATAAATGTCAAAAATGCGGTAATGTTTTTGTTCCTCCCAGAAAGGTGTGTGGAAAATGTAACGTAGTAATTCCACTAGAAGAGAATTGGGTTGATTTGCCTGATACGGGTATCTTAAAGAATTATACCATCACGCCATATAGAGTTAACGATAGAACTTCAAGAAAGACTAAACCTCAAGTTGTTGGCATGGTACAAATTGATGGGAGCAATACAGCTATAATTTATCGCTTGATAAACATAAAACCAGAGGAAGTTAAAACTGGGATGAAGGTTAAAATAGAATGGAGCGAAAAACCGAAAGGAGACCCTTCAGATATTAAGGGTTTCGTTAAAATTTGAGAGGTGACATGATAAGTGGAAAAAGTAGGAATTGTAGGCTATTATCAAGTACAACTGCAGTCAGAAGCTAATTACGGTCGTTATGAGATGATTTTTGAAGCAGTTAGAGGCGCTTTAGATAACGCTGGTTTAAAAAAAAAGGATGTAACTACTGTTATATCATGTACTAACGATTATTACGACGGAAGAACCATATCTAACGCATTTTCCGTAGAAGTGGGTGGTGCGTATTTAGCCGATGAATCGAAAGTAGAAATGGATGGGGCTCACGCTGCATTATATGGGTTGATGAGAATTTTATCCGGAAACCATAAATTAGCGGTAATTTGGGGGGGAAGCACGCCATCTTGCTATCCTTACCATTCTGCTCGATTATTCGAAACAGACCCTACCTGGGAACGACCTAACGCTTTCGTGAACGATATCACAGCTGGAGGTTTCCAAATGAGGGCTTATATGGAAAAATATGGAGTATCCGCTGAAGATATTGCTAAAGTTGCAGTAAATAATAGAAAGAACGCTGCAAAAAATCCCTCGTCTCTAAAAGAAGCTCAATATCCAAATCTAACCACTAGAGAAGTTTTAGAATCTGGAATATATGCCGATCCAGTTACTGAACTAATGGTTTCTCCTCTTTGTGATGGAGTTGCTGCTATATTATTAGCTCCAGAAAAACAGGCTTTGAAGATTACAGACAAACCCGTTTGGATTACGGGGGTAGGATACAATCAAGAAACATACTATCTTGGAGATAGAGATTTATCTACTTCCAAATCCATGGAATCTGCAGGAAAAATGGCGTTTAAAGCCGCAGGGATAAAAAATCCTAAAGATGAGATAGATGTAGCTGAATTATCTGAAGTATTTGCTCACGAAGAACTTATTTTTAGTGAAGCTCTTGGATTAGCCGAAAAAGGTCAAGGAGTTAAATTAAACTATGAGATTAATGGGGATCTTCCGATTAATCCTTCGGGTGGTGCTCTTGGAGGTAACCCTCCATGTGCAACAGGTTTAATAAGGATAATAGAAGCGGTTAAACAATTAAGAGGGGAAGCTAATGGATATCAAGTTAAAGATGCTAAAAAAGCTATTGCTTCTGGTCAAATTGGAATGTGTGCTCAAAATAATATATTATATGTGTTGGAGGGAGGTAATTAAAAATGGGAAGACAAGTAGCTGTAGTTTCGGCTGGTTTTAGTGAACACGCTTCAAAACGCACCGATGTAAGTATGCCAGAACTAGTAAGTGAAGCTATTCTTGATTGCTTAAAGAATGTCCCTAGCGTGGGAATCGAAGATATTGATGCTTTTGTTAATGGAAATATGCCCGCATTTGAAGGCGCTAACGTTCCAGAGCTTTGGATGACGGATTGGATGGGAGCAAGAAATAAACCATTAATGAGAGTGACAACTGGAGGGACAACTGGAGGGTCGGTGGCCATTTCGGGATATTATAATGTAACAGCAGGCATTCCTGGAGTTGATACTGTTTTAGCAGTAGCGTTTGAACAGCAATCCGTAGGCACAACGAGCGTAGGATTAGCAAGCGTAGCTTATGGTGAAATATCTGTTCTTAATTCATTAGGTATGCCTTACGAGGAATTAACACGTTTGTTATCTGGTGGCGCTGCGATCGGTATCGCATCATATCAAGCGGCTAATTATATGCGTAGAAGCAGTATTACTGAAGAAGATTTAGCTAGAGTTGTAGTCCAAAATCGTCATAATGCTGCAAAAACGTGGTGGACACACTTGAAAATGCCAGATCTTACAATTGAACAAGTACTAGACACACCTTACATATCTTACCCATTAAGATACGGGATGGTTTGCCCTGCCTCAGATGGAGCTTGCGCTATGTTGTTTACAACAGAGGAGAAAGCTAAAGATATGTGTGATATTCCCGTTTATGTAAATGGTGTTGCGAGTGTTTCTCATGAAACTGCTATTTTAGGATATAACGGAAGTGGTGCTGGACAATTAGATCCTTCGGAACAATTAGGCGCTATGAAATCAGCAGAATTAGCTTTTAGTCAGTCTGGAATCTCTTTTCCAAGGAAGGAAATTGATTATGCCGAAGTTTATGCCCCCTTTCCCAATCAAGAATTAATGTGGGTTGAAAGGTTAGGTTTATTTGAAGAAAATACTGCTTCTTCTATGTATGAAAGTGGAGTAACAGCATTAAACGGAGAACTTCCAATAAATTGCTCTGGTGGAGTAAACTCAACAAATGCTATAGGGGCTTCAGCAATGGAAAGACCCGCTGAAGCAGCTCTCCAGATAATGGGAAAAGCTAGTAACCAAGTCCCTAAAACTGTTCATACGTCTTTAGGCCACGGTTGGGGTGGAATTATTAATTTAATCACAATGATGGTGATGTCAGATGAACCGGCTCGTAAATTTAAATAATGGAGGTTAAAAAAAGTGTCAAAACAAACTCAAAGAAAATCTATGGATTATGTAAAAAAAGATTATGTAAGAACTAGAACGATGCCAGGCAAATGGTACTTGGCTAGTTATACTTTTAAATTTAACATTACCCATATGACTCCCTTTTTAGAGAAATTGAAACAGAAGAAACTGGTAGGAAACGAATGTCGGAGTTGCAATAGGGTATTCTTCCCCCCCAGATTAGTATGTGGAAAGTGTATGGTTAAACCTGATCGATGGGTAGATTTACGCGATACTGCTCGAGTGGCCACTTATACAATTGTATATACTAAAGATCCTGAAACGGGGGAAGTGTTAGAAAAACCAGTAGTGTGTATTCACCAAGACGGTTCTGACACTACCCATATTGCTCAATTAGAACCCTCTATAGACTTCAAGGACGCATATATCGGCATGCCACTAAAAGTGCATTGGAAGGATGTTACAACTGGTGGTTTAAGCGATATTGAATATTACGATGTATTAGAAGACGAAGCAAAGGATATTGAAATAAAAACAGAATAATTTTAATTCTTACTCAATTTTATTTTTTATTTT
>JAUWNA010000539.1 GCA_030612905.1 Promethearchaeota archaeon | reverse complement strand
GATACTTATCACCTACTTTATAACATGTGCGTATACTTTCGCCTCCGCTTGCTCGTCGGGGATGGTCTTCGACCAAGTAACCTTGAGTTTTCAGGATTTGAAAAATAGAATTTCTTAATTCGGTTATTTTCTTTCTCCCTTGAACTCTTTTTAACGCTGTGTTACGGATATACTTGAGCAGTTCTTCCTTAAGTTTCGATTCAGTCAAACCCGCGACTTTATCAAATTTGCAAATTGCCCCCAAAAAGGATATTATATCTTCCATAAATTCTACATATATCCCAAGGTCTTTTTCAAAAAGCGTTTGTTTGGCTCTTGCGATTATTCTCTGCTCGTGATCTTCGAGGTCATACCCTTGTCTTTTCATATAAGTGATGATTTCCGCTGGAGATAGAGAATCTAACTCTGAAATTTTCTTAAACTCAATTATTCCTGGAAACGGTTGATTAACGTCAGATCTTTTAATTATGACCTCCCGATCCTGAAGATTCATTAAATAATCGATCTGATAGGTATTGTTACGTTTCGAACTATAATAACCCGTTCCATGTAATTCTTGTAGATTCATTTGATTTTTCAACATAGCTATATCCCGCTTATCAGCAGCCTTAAAAGATATTATATTCGGTAAGTAATTTATAACATTATGATGGAGATAATGTATTTGATTTGCTGAAAATATGAAACCAAATCCTTTTTGGAGCAGTGGGGCGAGAAATTTATTAATCTTTCCATAGTCCATAGAATTTTTATTATTATCTATAAAATAGGCATCGAAAAAGAGATCGATGTAGGGAATCACTATATTTTTTGGTTGAAAATCATCGAAATACTTAGCGTAGTGTATCCACTTTGATACAATTACAAAAGACACGAAGAGCTTTTGGCTGACTTCCTCTAAAAGGGATAAATCTATAATTATCGTTTTGTCATTTCTAATAAAATCTATTGTATTAATTTCATGCTCATGTTTTAACGAGTGTGAAAAGAAAAATTTTCGCCAATCAATAAATCCTTGTAGAATTGTGATTAGACTACTGTAATCGTTTTTTTTTACGAATTCTTTCTCCATTTTTTGATCTAATTCTAAGGAGGATAAGCTCATATTTTCGTTATTTTTAATAGCTATCTTTAAAAGATCCACAGTTCTCTTCTGCTCTTTAAAAGCTAGCGCAAACACGTCATAAAATAAGTTTAAATACTCAATATTCTCCGGATCGTAATCCATCTCTGAACTCAGCAATTCTAACGAAAACGAATGACCTAATTGGAAATGTAAGAATGAATCTTTGTAATCGGTATTTTGAAAAAGAGGTATAATTTTTGACCAATTACCTGAAAAATCAAATATAACGCTCGGAATCTTTTTAGGTATAAGTTCAGCAACAATCCTCATTACGGTTAATTCTCTCTGCTCGGGAAGACCGTTCGTAATTAATAACTGCTTCACTTGTTCGTAAGTAAAGCCTAGTTCTACCTCATTTTCTAACATTTCAGTGTTAAACGTTTTACCTATTAATAAATCGTTCTTTAGATAAAGAGGTGTGTTAAATTCAGCAGCAATCCGTGTTTCCAAGCCCTTCTTAAATTCGTTTGATATAGCGATTAAATTTATTAAATTCTTACCTTGAAAATAGAGATAATTTAAACGCGTATTGTTATAACTGAAATCGCGCGTTTTGAGAGTATTACTAACGAATCCGTTTAGAAGTTGATCTTTCCGTACTTCCTCTAACCGAAGCCTTAAGTAGTTTTGTTCAAACGATTTTTTCAATATTACCGTTTTTTCCTCAAGTTCGTAAACCACATCAAAAACATTAGGTTCATTATTAGGATCAATTTCTTGATAGCAATTTATTGCTATAGTTAGATAAGTTTTCCAGATACCAGATCTCATTTCTAACCAATTTTGGTAATCCACTGTTGGATAATCATTCTTATCTAATTGAGTTATTTCCTCATTAGTAAGGGTAAATTGATCTCTGGTTTTTTTGTTATATTGCTTAAAACATTCTTTTGAAAGCAT
>JAUWNA010000076.1 GCA_030612905.1 Promethearchaeota archaeon | reverse complement strand
AAAATCTAAAAGCATTTGCATACAAGAATCTATATCAAGATAATTGTTAAAAGAAATTTCCTTGCCACTCAATTTTCTTAAATTTTGAAGTCCATACATCGAAGTTACATCTCGATAATAAGCGGCTTTTTGGTCCCAATTCTCTCCATACCTGCAATCCTGTACTTTTTCATAAACTTTAATTAATTTATTACCCAATCTAACTTCTGGATTATAATAATTTTGGAGATAACTTGCAATTGCTGCGTTGTAATCGGCCATTATGACAAATACTTCTTGAGCTAATTTCGCTCTAGTTTTATCGCTCACACCTCCCAATTCCGTTAATTCTCCGATTATAGTGCTATAATGTTTAGAATTAGGGATTACGACGACGTCAGGAAAACTTTTTGCTGCTGCCCTTATCATTGTAGGACCGCCAATATCAATCATTTCTAAAGCATCAATTAAAGTAATATTTGGTTTCGCAATTGCTTCTTTGAATTGATATAAATTACAAACAACCATATCAATTGGTGGAATATCGTATTTTACGGCATCCTCTGAATCTTTTTTAATACCACGGCGATAAAGGATTCCTCCTTCAATTTTAGGGTGCAAGGTCTTAACTCTTCCATCAAACATTTCAGGTGAGCCAGTATAGTCAGATATTTTCACGAAATCAATGCCATTCTCCTTTAAAAGCCTCCCTGTTCCACCGGTAGATAAGATTTCAATTCCAAATTCACTTAATGACCTTACAAACTCAACTATACCACTTTTATCGAAAACACTGATGAGTGCTCTTTTAATTTTAATTTTTTTCATAATTGTTCAATTTTTTAAAATCAAGATAATAAAATCAAAATGAATTTAGTACCTGCTGAGTAAGTCGTGGGGGCGAGATTCTCTTTGGCCAACATATGATACAACTCCAATTTTAGCCTTTTTCATTTCGGTTATTCTTTTGGCTCCAGCATATATCATACCATTTAGGAGACCTTCTTTTAAGGAGAGTAATACACCATCTATATCCCCAACAAAAGGAACATAATCGCTTACTCCCTCTGGAAGCATTCTTGAGCTTTCTGTGTACCGATCTGAAACATATCCCGCAGTTCTTGCTTCTTTTGAGCCCATACCTCGATAAACTTTGACTTTTCTCCCTTGAATTGTATCAACATATCCTGGGCTTTCTGTGGAACCAGCAAAGAAATGACCCGACATTATTAAATCAGCACCAGCGGTTAACGACTTGGGTAAATCTCCTGGGTTTTTAAAACCACCATCAGCGATTAAACTAATTTTTGAATTATAATCCGCGATTGCATCAGCTACTTGAGCAGTAGCAAAAAGAGTTGGCGCTCCAACACCTGTTTGAATAGATGTAGTACAAATTGATCCTGAACCCATTCCAACCTTTAAACCTATAAATTTATCCTCATTAAAATCACACTTTGTAATTATATGTTCTGCCGCTCCATATGTTCCAATATTGCCTAATACAAAGTCAGATTCTAACAAATCCATTAGTTTCTTGGTACCATTGATATCTGCTGTCTTGTAAAAATCTGCAACATCAATAAAAAAGATATCAACATACTTGTCAATTTCTTTCAATAGGTCTTGAGCCTGGGTTGACTCGGGGTACTTAGGAGATAAAGCTAAAGCGCATATTAAATGACCTTCGTTATCCATGGATGCTAAAGGAAATTCTGGCGCTAAATCCTTTTTTGTGATTAATCCCTTTAAATTGCCGCTTTTATCAATTATAGGAAGCTTTTCTTTACGGGATTCAAAGAGAATTTTTAGTGCTTTTTGCCTAGAGGCGCCAGGTTCAATAGAAATCACGTCTTTTGTCATATAATTCTTTATCTTGCCATTTTTTATATCGTTATCAGAAAAAGGAATATCTCTTTTAGTAAAAATCCCACATACCTTTTTGTCTTCGGTTACAACAACAATTCCACTAATATTGTAATTTTCCATCATATACTTTGCTGTAGCAATAGGTTCGTTTGGAGTAATTGTGGCTACATCATCGATTACAAAAGACCTTGCTCTTTTTACGATTCTTACCATCTCCAATTGCCTCTCATAGGAGCAGTTACGATGCAAAACTCCTAATCCACCTAGTAAAGCCATTTTAATAGCCATCCCCTCTTCTGTGACTGTGTCCATTGCGGCTGAAATTATCGGAACATTTAATTTATGTTGTCCTAGATGAGTTGATATATCAACTTCATTAGGTTCAAAATTTGTAAATCCTGGCTGAATGAGAATATCGTCGAAAGTAGCAATTATTTCTTTATAATGAACTTTTTTGCGGTAATAATCTGTCATTTTTTTGCAAGGTTAAAAATTTGTTTTATAATATATTTGATAAATATTATTTCTTATATTGAAATTTAAATATTTTTAATAAAGATAATTCTGGTTATAAAATTTTAGTTATTAGTCTACGTAAAATATATATTTTAAATAAATAAACGCTTTGCTGAAGTGTCGTAACCAGATGTGAAAATTGTTAATAAAACTCAAAAGTAAAAAACTTCCTATTTATATGGTTCTCGATCCCCCGTTAAAAGGGAGAACTAAGAATAATAATTGCTCTGGCATTCTCTAATGTGTTTACATGTAGCTCTTCTATATACCCAATGGGGACACGAACAAGCCCAGCTCATATCCTTGTAAAGAGTAACAGTATATTGATTGTGAGGGTTAGTATAACTACTAATTGCCCACTGTTTAATAACATTATCAGGAGTCTTTTTTGAAGCAAGGTCTGGGAGTTTCTTTTTTTTAAACGAACTCGAAACTAATTGTTTTTCACCTTTTTTACCTGATATAACTTTAACTTGAGAAAGATTTTGCTCGAAATCGGATGGCAATGTAGTTAAAGTCCAATCAGCTACTTTAAAATATTTTTCTTTCAGGGAATATATAACTCCTATCCAGAAATGATTGCAGAACCCTTTATTCTTCCCTATTCGACAATCACAGCGTCGGAAAGGATCATCGATGTTAGTTGCGTTAATATCTACTTGCGAATAAATCTCCCAATTAAACCCTCGAAATTCTAATTCGATTTTATTACTGGTTTTATCTTTAACGGATACGTTAAATATTTTCTCGTTTTCTAGGAATTTAATCTTTCTGAAGGCGGTTCCAATTTCCTTTTTGATAATTTGATACTCGATTTTTTTTATAACTTCATGCCTTTCTTCTTCTAAGAGCGATTTTTTAAGGTATTCGATTAAGCGATCCCGCTTTAAATTTGAATACCCTCGAATATAATAATCTCGACAGATTTGTTTTAGAACATCTTTACTTAGAGATAACAGTAAATAGTTCAGATAAACATCATCTTTTACTTTTCGTTTAGTATCGAGGTCCACGATCTTAAGTTCTGAAAGCGATTGGAGACCGTCTAAGTCGAAAATATTGTTGCCATACAATCGAATCTCTTCCAAATTTGTTAGTTTCTCAATACCCGTTGTGTCTATAATTTGGTTGTGCTGTAATTTGAGCGCTTTTAGGGAAACGAGCTTCTCAATACCTTTCAAGTCGGTAATTTGGTTTGAACTGAGGTCTAATTCCCTTAGATTTTTTAAAGAATATAAGCCGTTAATCTCGGCTAAACTCTTTATCTTTAAGTTTTTAAGTACAAGTATGTTGTCAAATATCTCGTAATTCTTATTCTTAACTTTTACGTGCTCAATTTGACCCATCTCCACGCGATGGCTATATTCCACGAACTTCAGTGGGTCTCTCGCGTTTCCGTAATGATCTATACCTCCAAGATATTTTATCAAAGCTTCAGGTAAAGGATTTCCTTTAATTCTTAATTTTTTGAGATTTTTTAAATTACCAATTCCCGCGATGTTAGTAATCATATTTCCTCGAATATCGAGCGTTCTCAAGTGCGCAAGGTTTTTAAGCCCTCTTACGCTTTTTAAACTCCGTATATTTTGTTCGGCTAAATCTAACTTTAAGTAATGGTCCACTTGGTATTTCTTTTTATTGTAGAGTACGATAAATTCGCGTAGGGAACACTTTGGCTCGTCTAATAATTTCTCAACGTGAGCTGCATCGAGCAACGTTACAACCTTGCTTTTTAATAACATATGAAACGAATCAAAATCGCAATTAATTAGTATTTCAGAGATTTGCTGCTGGAGCTCCTCGACCTTGATGTTTTGAAGAAAAGAAAGAGCCTTATTTCTCACTTGGTATCTTCTAGTTGTGGTTATTATCGATAGTAGGTCCGGTATAATTTGTGTGTTTTGATTTACAATTTCTCGTATTTCAGCTTCGGTTACATATTTTAAGAAAGATTTAGTACCCATAGCACGAATATTTGTCTCGTCAACGTGCTTAACCATTTCTCGAGCGTGTTGTTTAATAATATCGCGAGCTTTTTCAAATCCGGCTTTATAAAATTTTTCTAAAAGCGTAGTAGCAAGAGAAAATCCTTGAGAAAATAATTTAGAATGATCAATAGTTTCAAACACGGTATTAATCTCTTCTTGGTCTAAAAGCTTCAGATAATTTTTTGATAGCAAGCGTCGTACTCCGTATATATCTCTAGTTTGAAATTGTTTTTTTACCTCTACTTTTAGCTTAATCTTTGCTTCTTGAATTCCTAAAGACGAGAATTTCTGTAGTACATAAAGAGTCGAGTCCCCTCCTGTAGTTGCGAAGTCCATTTTTTCGAAGATTTCAGCGCGTTCAATTTTATTAAAGCGAATTAAATACCCTTCCCTTAACAACAAACTAACGATATTCATATCTTTCTTCGTAAATACTTTCGTTACTTCTTCTTTCAGCTTTACAATAGCAGTTTCGATTTTTAACTTGGCAAAATGGTTAAGCACCCGTAATTTGGTGTGGAAATCTGAAGATTTAATAATATTATTTTGAGCTTCTTCAAAAAGATTTTTTACTTCATTTTGTGTTAAATATTTTAAATCGTTAGACTGGATCAGGCGGTTGATATTGCTAACATCAGCACTTCTTAGTTGGCTTCGAACTTCCTCTCTTAAAGCCGTCTGAGCTTTTTTTGCCCCAAGCGTTGCAAACTGCCTTAATACTTGGATTTTTGAACGCGATGTTTGGTCTATCAAGTTATTAAAATCTATTTCTTCAATTAAGACATTAATTTCTTGCTTGTTGAAATGTTTTAAGTAGTTGTTAGCAAGAATATATAGAATTACCGTGGCATGTCCGCTTTCAAGACGACTCGCGATTTCGTCTTTAAATACTTGTTTTGCTCGGGGGTCTCCCACTTCTACAAGCCTTTTTAATAGAGGGAACGCAAGGTTTCTGTGGAGTATTCTCGTATCGTAATCGTTTTCAGCCCAAGCTTGAATGTTTGAACAATGCCCCCAGAACTCAGTCTCAGCGCTAATATTAACCCTGCTCCTTCCACTACCCTCCATAGACCTATCTAACACTTCAGCAGCTTCGTCGATAGAGTCGATAGTCTCATATTTCTCAATTGATTGTTTAGGGATGTTTAACAACAGATATTTACATTGGTTAAACAGTTGCCCTTTCACATATATATTAGTTCTTCCTCCAACAAGTCGCAAAGTAATAAATTGATTTACTTGGTATAGGTTTTTGAGTTCTCTGCGTAAATGCTCGAAATAAACTCCGCAACTATTAATAACAGAGATGGCGCTATTGTACAACTGTTGATTCTTACTTTTTAAAGCTAAAGATAACGCGTTTTCAATAGTAATAAGAGTAATGTTTGAGATATGGTTATGAACTTCGTAGAACGATAAAGAGAGAATATCCTCTAAATCTTCTATGGCGACTAAAAACGTTATTAAGGTAAACTCGTCGGTATATTTCATCACAATAAAAATAAGAGCATCGAACGAATAAGGATGAGTTTGTACGAGTTCCAAATCGATTTCAGATAGATTTTCCCTTATATCCTTTTCTAACTTTTTTTCGTCAAAACGAGGTAGAACGCTATAAAACTCGTCTAAAGACAAGAGATCCAATAATAAATGAAGGATCGATACAAACTCGTTTAAAGAGGCGAATGTGAAGGTATATTCTTGGTGCTTCAAAAAGTTTTTTAGAAGTTCTACTTCAGATTTTCCACTACTTATAATAGTCTTTAACTCTGACATAATTACGCTCCCATCGTAATCGATTAGAGTTTCTTTTAAAGCGTCGGTAATATCCTTGCTTACTCGAGTTTTACTTTTCAAGATGAGATCGCTAAAATTTTATAATTTTTGTCTAGGAAGTATTTAGTTTGAGTATTATAAATACATTACTCTCTTTTGGAGTTTTAATTTTTTTAAAACTAGAGTTGGATTATTTTTTCCTTTAGATGTTTCAACGAAATATAAAGGAATTTTCTGCAAAAAATGTTACATAGTTGAAGTGGTTCGCGAATTTTACGAGAAAAGTCGATTCATGATCTCAAACCATGGAGAGAATTCTATTAGTTCAGGAACAAGTATACACCTTAGAATTACATACTAATTAGATTTTTTCGCGGCAAGTTTTTAATTCTTGGGTCACTAATAAACGAATCTAAAGTTTTTATAAAAATTTCTCGATCCTCCTTAATATTTGGAGTTTCAATTGAGCAATAATTACTTACATGGTCGTTGAAAACCTGGGAATTAACATTTTCTCCAAGATTTTTAATTATATCTCTTTCTTCTTTTAGACACTCAACGGGAGATAGTAGTTCAAATTCTCCGTTTTTCCATTCCTTCCAAAGTGGAGTATTAGGTAATATATTTAGCGTTCTAAATCGAAAAATTGTGGGGTTAATTTCGGTTAATACTCTAGCAGTTCCTTTAACATGATCTTCAGAGTACTTCTTTCCGCCCAAACCAAGCATAACATATAAACTTAATTTAATTCCAGAGTTGAGCACTCTTTTTCCTGCTTTAATCATTGATTCTGCGTTTGTGCCTTTTTTCATTATTCTTAAGATTTTACTACTCCCACTTTCTAGTCCCATGTAAACAATATCTAACCCCGCCTCTGCCAATCGTTTAAGTTCCTCGTCTGTCTTTCTCAAAATATCTAAGGCTTTAGCGTAGGAACTCACTCTTGGAACATTTTTTAGCCTTAATCGAATATATTCAATTATTTTAACTAGATATTCAGTGGGGGCTGAAGTAGGATTCCCCCCGGCTAAAAACACGGGATATCTGTGATAATTTTTCTCGGCGTAATAATCTATTTCCTTTAAAACATCTTCTAGTGGTCTAATTGCATAATCCTGAATGGTGCCATAAATACCTTTATACGTTCCACAAAAACGACAGCGATTCCAACTACAACCGCCTGTTACAGCTATAAGCACGCTATGTGCTTCTACTGGCGGTCTTATTATTATTTGACTTGGAGGAACTTTAGAAACCATAACAATTCTACATTAATTAAATTTTTAGATTTAAATATCGCAAATTCAAATGCTATTATGTTATTTTAAGCCTTTTTAGAATAAAGATTTAAGCTTTATTTTTTAATAATAATTTCATAAATTTTTTTTTTAATAGATAATTTATAATTTTATACAAGTTTCATAATATCTAATCACACTAGGATTTTTGGTATTTAAATTGATAAATACTCGTACACAAAAGAAGGAAATCTTATATACATGTAAAATTGTTATAATTGGAGGGGCAAGCGTTGGAAAAACTTGTTTATTTAATCGATTTTGTTTTAATTCTTTCAATTTTGATTCTTCTATGACAATAGGTCTAAACTTCCATTCAATTAATTTACCAATTCATAAAAAAGATACTGTAGAGAGCGTTTCAAATAAATATATCGTCAATTCAATTTTTGATTTTGGTGGTCAGGATCGTTTTAAACCCTTAATTCCTAAGTTTTTAGGAGGTGCTAACGGGGCTCTATTAGTTTTTGACTTAACCAATCCTACATCATTTGAACAATTAAAATTCTGGTATGATGAATTACTAGAAAATACTGAGGGGTCAAAAATTCCTAAGATATTAGTAGGAAGTAAAAGTGATT
>JAUWNA010000553.1 GCA_030612905.1 Promethearchaeota archaeon | reverse complement strand
GGAATGCAATGGAGAAAAATGATAAAAATGGTGATTTAAAATAATCTCTTTAGGTGAAATTGTTTGCCCAAAATGTTCCGGTAAATTAGTTAAAAAAGATTGGTATGCGTTATGCACTAAATGTGGTGCGAAATGGATAATCGAATCCCACACAGATGGGAGTTTTAAGTCATTAAGAAGAGTTGACGGCTAAAATGAGTTTTGATTGCGATGAGTGTGGAAAGAACCCAGTAGAGCAATATGGATTGTGGTGTTCTGAATGCCAACAAAGAGAATACGATTTGGGTATGGAAGCAGAAGGAAGATGGTATAACCGTTCTGCTTTATGTCAAGAATGTAATAATGCATGGGGGCCTGATCCAAGTGATAAATGTGATGCTTACAAAATGCCTCTTTATATGGTCGCAAGAAAAAAGAAATGCAAACGCTTTAAAACCTGGAGAAGGTGTTGAAATCTGAATAGAAAGAGAATTAAATGTCCGGTCAGCAATAATTATGGATCAAATTTCAAAGATCTAAAATTAAGAGAGAAAAAATTAAGATTACAAAATTTTAAAGATCTTCTTAGTGGAAAAAAGTTAACTCTTAAAAACACACACTATCATCATATTGATTATGATATTAATAACGATAATCAAGATAATCTTGTTTTTATTTCCACAAAAGTCCATATGAAAATAACGAATGCTCAGGTTCGTAATCCTATTGAAGCAGAGTGGTATAAATTACAATTGCAGGAAAATCTAATAGCTTTAAAAGAAGGAAGAAAACCTATCCTTCAAAAAACAAATAAAATACAAAATTTCAATAAATTTATACCTCAACAACATTGGAGTAATAAAGAAACAACGGTTTCAGGGCGAATTGAAAAAGAATTATATGAAGAAATAAAAAAAGAAAATCCAAATAAAATAATTCGGAACTTTATCAGAAAATTTTTAAGAAATTTTCATTTTAGAGAAGAACTATTAGCCAGACTCTCATATCAATTTGAACAAGATTTTTCTAAGCCTATTTTATCAGAAAAATGGTTTGAAGGTACTAACGTTGTTTCAAGTATAGTTTACGTTGTTGAAAAAGAGCTTATATCGTTTTATTTTACTTTTTTATCAAACTTTACAGTTTCTTACGCTATTAGAGTGGGATTAATTCACTTTAGAGACCTCGAAAATCAAGATCCAATCGAGAAAGAAGAAGTTATTGGAATTTTAAACGAATTAATCAACGAGGGGAGTTGATTAGTAAAAAGATGATTATAAATACAGATTGTTATTTAGCTGTGCTAAATAAATACAAAGCAAGATTCTCTGAAGCACATTTTGAAGTTATTACGCGAACGGCAAAATCTTGTTTATCGCCATCGTGGTATTTATTAGATTACGCTAAAGAGAACGGGATTTCTTTTAAAGAATATAAAAGATTATTTATTAAAGAAATTAGCGAAAATCCCGAAGCAAAAAAACGAATAAACGAACTTAGAGAAATAGCAAAAGATAAAGTGGTGTTTCTCGTATGCTACGAACGTGATCCCGAAGTTTGCCATCGTTCGATCGTTAAGAAAATAATTGAAAGAACTATTAAACTATGAATGTGATTTATCGTGGAAGAATTAGATTTTAAATGCGGAAAATGTGGATGCAAAATTTTTGGTTTAGGTGACGATTATTTTTGTCCTGAATGCCAAAAAATATTCTGTTTTAGTTGCATTGGAAAACACGGGTGTAAAGTTGAAATCGTTCCACAACGTCATTTACAAGGAAAATGGAAGGTGAAAAAACTAATATGATCGCTTCAAAAAAAGAAATTAAAAAGATTAAAAAATTGGAAATAAAAGAAGAAGAATGGGATACGTCTCAATTTCCTTACATGA
>JAUWNA010000321.1 GCA_030612905.1 Promethearchaeota archaeon | reverse complement strand
TACACTTCTAAAGACTAAACCGAATCCAATAACAGCTATTATTCCCCCAGAATACATCGGATTCCGAATATATTTATAAACACCTTCGGTACAAAGTTTGTGGTCTTCCTCCGTTATTAATTCACCTGATCCGAATTTCCCAAGCTGTACTCGTGCTACAATAACTAAGATACCTGCAGAGAGATAAATAACAAATCCAAGATAACTAACGATAAGATTATCCCAGAATGGTAAAATCAACGATATCAATAGCTTATTCTCATAAAAAGCCGCAATTAAGAAGAATGGTGATAACAAAAACAGCAATAATATTAAGAAATCAAATATTTTTGAAGGATTCCTCTCTTTCGGAACAGGGCGTATCAATGCATCTGCAAGAGCAATTACGTGATTTGTTAACAAGTATAAAACGTAAATGGATATCGTATAAATTTCTGGAACAAGTAGAATATAGAATATGTTTTGATATGCAATCTGAAGTAATAAAGTTATTAGAATTTTTTTACTAATATCTTTCATTTTCATTTCTCAATTTGTACAATTATATATTTGTAATAAAAACATATTTATGTATTTATATATCTTCTATATTTATATCTTTTAGAATTAAGTTCAAAATAAACAAATTAATTATAAACATCATTTGGCTTTATATCTCTTACTATATATAAAATAAGAAAAAGCGAGAGTATTGTAGTTAATATAAAAACTGTAGAAATTGCAATACTAAAAATAGTAAAAAATGAGTTAAAAATAAAAGTTAGTTTTATTCCTCGCTAAATTCCTTGCCTAACAAGCGCATAACAGAATCTGCGAGTTTGTTTTGGCTTCGAGACATAATACCCTTGATTTTCCCTTCTTTTCCAAGCACTCGCAAATTTATAGCGTTCCAAACGGACGATGGTTCTCCTTTTACTTTCTTGAATCTATCGCGGAAAACCTTTACGCTAATATTCTCGTAGTCCTTAGAGGCTTCTGTACATTTAAAACATAGAATACACTTATCAATGTCTACAACTACTTCCTTTCCTTCACGAGACATAGCCCCAACAGCACATTCGTCCACAAATGCGTCAATAACTTTGTTATCTTTTTCGTCGCAAGTAATTGTAATAGAACCGTCTACTACCTTGCGAATCTTCTGACCGTTCTCTAAAGTGCGAACCTCTTCCTCAAATTCTGGAAGAGAACCGTTTTCTACCAATAATATCTTGTTTTCTCCGTTGATTAATAGTTCTAGCGTATATCCAGGGCAGATCCAGGTGCAACTTCCGCACCAGATGCATTTTTCTACGTCAACTACGATCTTTTTGTTCGATTCAATTCCCATTTGTTCTGGCGTTCCTATAGCTGTCTTTTTGAGGACTTCATCGTAGATAGATATGGTTACAGGGCATACCCTTGAACAAAAACCACACTCAATACACTTGCTTTCGTCGTATTTTAGAATCATTTCGTGGTTTAGAAGCTTAAATATGTAATTAGTAATATTATTGTCAATCTCGATTGCTTTTTTAGCCGGTAAAGTCATAATAATTCACATCTATTTTTCTTTTCTTAAATTAAAAATATTATGTTTATTGATTTTTTAATATTTATGTTTTTTATAATTCCATTTCGCTTATTGCTTTCCCAGATCTAAAAGGTATATCTTCTAAGCTCTCACCAGCAGTGTAACCAAACTTTTCTTTAAATGAGTCGTTTAGCGATTGAAAGTACAGAGATAACGGTAAATGCGTCGGGCAATTATTATCACAGTTGCCGCATTCTACGCACCGGTCAGCAACGTGGGCAATTCGAGTTAATTGATAGGTCTCTTTATTAATAGTTTTTGCTTTTCGCTTCTTCGTTAGAATACAGTCAACGCAGTAGCAAACAGGGCACCCACGAATACACATGCCACACATAGTACATGCTTGTAGTTTAGTTATCTTTTCCTCTTGAGAAAGCTTATCCCATTCTTCTAAATCCTTAGCTCTTTTTGCTAGGGCTATTTCTCTGATTTCTTTAAGCTTTTCCGCGTCTTTTGTTTTCATGTCATCAGTTAATGGCTTCTTGTTAATTTTTGATTTTTCTACAAGTTCTTCCCCTTTAGTAGAATATACTTTAAGGATAATTTCGTCAGAATCGATAGGCAATATAAGATCACTAATTCCCAAATCAGCTACAACCGGAATTTTTCTTACACAGCGCGTACAATTTTCAGCTATGTTTAATCCTACTTCCTTAGTTTTTCCATCTTCAAATTTGAGAATTAACCCTTTATCTCCGATCTTTTCCTTAACCACTTTAGTCGGATCAATATCTTTCATCTTCTTTATCTGACGAGAAACGTTTATAACCATTCCTCTGTCTTCAAAAGCAATGATAAAAAGATTATCTAAATTGACCTGTCTAATTTTTGCTAACTCAATTATCCCCCTGGTGTCGCAAGGGCGAGCAATAAGTCCTACTTTCTCTTTCATTGCTCCGTTAACCGACTTATGTAAAAATTTCGCAGCTGAATCTGTTCTAGCGTACCCATATGCTATTAGGTTAGTTAAAGGAAAACCCGAAATATCTCCTGGTTTCTCGTAGAGTTCTGGAGAAATAGTAAATCTATCCTCTTTCTGAGTTTTTTTATCTACCTTTACCTTTGCCCCAATTATTTTGCTAACAAATTTTTCCTTTAATAATGTTGTTAGTAATATAGGAAAATCTTCAATCTTTATTAGGTATTCATCTATAGTATCCATGTTTTCCAACTCAAAACTGTAAATTATTTTCTTGTTTTTGATTTAATTTTTTTTAAAATTTTTTAATTTTTTTTTGACATATTTATTTTGTAACATTTTTATAACATTTTTTAATGTGTTATATGGTGCTTCCATTTCTTCTGCTGAATTCTCGTTTTTTTAACTCAGCTTCATTAGTTAACACATTTATTTTTTAGAGGAGTTTTTATTTTTTTTACGCAATGGGCTCGGTCCAAGTTTCCGTATTTCTGCATCAAAAGCAATTGCTACTTCCCGATACTTCGAACCTTCCGCTGAACTGCAATATTCCATTTTTAATCTATTTGGGCTAAGTCCAACGGTTTTAACCACTTCTTTTATATAAGCGATTGATCTATGAGCAAAATAGTTTCCTTTTTCATAATCGCATTCTCCCGGATATCATCCAACAACAATTATTCCGTCAGCACCTCTCCCAAAACCTCTCATAATTACATCCGCTCCAACTCTTCCCGTGCATGGAACTAAAACGGTTCTTAAAGAAGTGGGGTATTGAGCTCTAATAGTTCCCGCCATATCAGCTGCACCATAGCCTCATTTTAAGCATAAAAAGGATAGAATTTTAACATCGTCGTCTTTCATTTTAATTACCTCTTTAATCCTCAATTGGCAATAATTCGTCAATATATACTGAATATTGAACGTCTTTGTAATGCACTAAGTCTATTGCTTTAGAAGGGCATATGGCAGTGCAAATTCCGCAACCTCTGCAACTTATTACGTCTACAACAATCGTTCCTTCATCATTAATAGAAATTGCATTGTATGGACAAGCATCAATACATTTATAGCATTTTGCACATCTTTCGTCTATTGGTTGGGCGCGTATTAATTCAATAACGTATTCTC
>JAUWNA010000352.1 GCA_030612905.1 Promethearchaeota archaeon | reverse complement strand
ACTGGGTCATGATGAGAAAAAATTGTGAAGAACACGGTGACTTTAAAGATAAACTCTCAATTGATCCGATCGAATATAAATGGGCTGAGACCTATACAGATGATATTGGGTCTACTATAAATAATTCTACTAAACCTGAATATTGTAGCTCAGGAATAAAAAAAACTGTGGAAGGATGCCCATACGATTGCGGACTTTGCGAAAATCATCAAAGCGCTCCTAACATTTGCCTTATTGACATTACTAATCGTTGCAATTTAACATGTCCAATTTGTTTTGCAAACGCAAGCGCGAAAGGATATGTTGTAGAACCCACCTTTGATCAACTTGTTCAGATAATGGAACACTTCAGATCGATGAAACCCGTCGCGGCTGTTATGCTACAACTATCAGGTGGAGCACCTACTATGAGAGATGACCTTCCAGATATAATTCGTAAAGGGAAAGCACTTGGTTTTACTGAAGTTATGGTCACAACAAACGGCGTCAGATTTGCAAAATCTATCGATTTCTTTCAACAATGTAAAGATGCCGGGATGGACGCCATATATTTACAGTTTGATGCAACTGACGATCCAGAAGCCTGGAAAAAGATACGGGGAGTTAACCTATGGCCTTTAAAAAAGCGAGTAATCGAAAATAGTCGAAAAATAGGATACTTTGGGATAATGTTAGTTCCTGTAATTGCTAAAGGCGTTAACGATCACCAAGTAGGAAATATTTTAGACTACGCAAAGGACAATAGTGATGTGATCTCTGGAGTAGTATTCCAACCTGTTTCTCTTTGTGGACGGATCAGTTTCGAGGAATTGATGGATTTGAGATATACAACTTCAGATCTAAAGCTAGCAATTAATAAACACACAAATAATGCAATATCAAGATTTTACCCCATCGCGTTTATGGCAAAAACGACTAGATTATTAGCTTGGTTTGATGATGTGGCACAGTTTAGTACGACGAGCCATAAAGACTGTGGATTCGCCACTATCATGATAATTGACGAAAAAGAGCAGTGGAAATCGCTAGACGATTATTTTGACACGGAAGGGCTTGTAAGATGGTCAAATAAAGTTTTTGACATGGTTCAAGGAAAAGAAGTTCCAAAACCTACGGGTTTCTTAAAAGGTATAAAACTAGAAAATTTTGGCGCTGTTGCCAGCACTGTTGGAAAGTTCATTGACGATATGACAGACCTAGGATATCGGCAGATGATGAAGGCTTATTTCTTTGC
The DNA here is from genome assembly GCA_030612905.1 of Promethearchaeota archaeon. Taxonomy (GTDB): domain Archaea; phylum Asgardarchaeota; class Lokiarchaeia; order Sigyniarchaeales; family SOKP01; genus SOKP01. The sequence continues at coordinate 2,112 of JAUWNA010000352.1, read as the reverse complement.
AGGTTCAGTTAAGTTTGTGAAGCAACCAGAGAAATTTTTAACCAGCAAAACTTACCAAGGTTTTGTACGATTAATTTTGTCTCCGAATTTAGCTTCTGCGGCTAGTTTCTTACACTCGCGTAATCTTTTCATCTCCGCCATGCATTTCCAAGACGCATACAACTTTGACCTCGATAGAGTTTGCAAATGCTTGGTACACTATGGTGTAATTGACCCTGAAGACCATTCTAAAGTTTTAGAAATACCTTTTTGTGCTATGAACACACTACATAGAGAAAGAATAGAAAAGGGTAATGTAATTTCAGATCAAGCTGCCAAAAAGCCAGAAATTATCCAAGCTGAAATAAAGGAATTGTTAGAAACCGTTAAAGAATAACTTTTTTTCTTTAAATTTTTTATTGTTTTATTACTAATTTTTAATAACTCAGTTTTTAATGCTAAGATATGTATTTCTTTTAACTTTAAACCAAATTTTTTGTTTATATTAATTAAGAAAGTTAATTTTGAAATAGTAATTCTAGATTATAATTAAATTATTAACTATAAGATAAGGTGAAAAAGGCTATTATTAATATTTTATTAAATCCGAAACAACATAAAAGGTATTATCCTGACGCGAAGTCAAAAGATATTATGCTTAAAACCATAGAATTTTTTGAAAATAAAGGGAAAGCGAAACTCAAGGAGGATGATCATAAGCGAGTATGGTATTCTGATTTTCTTGAATTTCAAAAAAAAAATAAAATTTTTGCCCAACTATTAACCCCGTCTCAATACGGAGAAAATGAGAATTATCGATGGGATACATGGAGAATATGTGAGTTTAATGAAATTATTGCATTTTATGGACTGGCCTATTGGTATACTTGGCAGGTTTCAATTTTAGGACTCGGACCTATTTGGATGAGTAAAAACGAAAAAGCAAAGGAGAAAGCAGCGAAATTAATTGAGGAAGGCGCCATATTTGCGTTCGGACTATCTGAGAAAGCACATGGTGCAGATATTTACGGAACGGAAATGGCATTAACTCCTCAAGAAGATGGTTCATATAAAGCTAATGGAGAAAAGTATTATATTGGCAATGGTAACGAAGCAGCAATGGTGTCAAATTTCGGTAAATTTGCTGATAAAGATGGCAATATACCTCCCTATGACATGAAAAATAAAGAACAATACGTTTTCTTTATAGCAAATTATAAACACAAAAACTATGAATTAATAAAAAATGTCTGCGACAGTCAAAATTATGTTGCAAATTTTGCACTACACGATTACCCCATAACCGAAGAAGATATTCTTTCCAAAGGAGAAGAGGCATGGAACTCATCCCTTAACACGGTTAACGTTGGGAAATATAATTTAGGATGGGCTTCAATAGGACTTTGCACACATGCATTTTATGAAGCAATTCATCATGCAGCTAATCGAAGGCTCTATAATATGTATGTGACAGATTTTCAGCATGTTAAACAAAATTTTGTTGATGCTTATACTCGTTTAGTCGCTATGAAATTATTTGGTCTAAGAACGGCTGATTATATGAGAATAGCAACTAATAAAGACCGTCGATATCTACTTTATGCTCCCGCTATGAAAATGAAAACAACTACTCAAGGAGAGGAAGTTATCAACCTTTTATGGGATGTAATTGCAGCGAAAGGTTTCGAAAAAGATATGTTTTTTGAAAGCGCTGCAAGGGATATTCGTGCTTTACCGAAACTGGAAGGCACCGTCCATGTAAATATCGCCTTAATTTTGAAATTTATGATGAACTTCTTTATGAACCATAAGAAATATGAGGAAATTCCAAGACAAGATCAAGCTAAAGATGATACATTCCTTTTTAATCAAGGTCCAACTCGTGGGTTGGGAAGAGTCCGTTTTCATGACTGGAAACCAGCGTTTGAACAATACGATTTACCTAATGCCAAAATATTTTTGGAGCAAATTAAGATGTTTAACCTTATGGGTGTAAAGGCTATGCCTAGCGTTGAGCAACAAAAAGATATGGACTTCATGCTTTCAGGGATTGGCGAAATCTTTTCTCTTATTGTATACGCCCATTTAATCATTGAAAACGCTAAGATATATGATATTGATGAAGATACTGTA
>JAUWNA010000195.1 GCA_030612905.1 Promethearchaeota archaeon | reverse complement strand
CCTTTTTAATGTAATTTCAAAAGGAACTTCAATAAAGATTATTTTTAAATTTCTATAAATTTCACAAGCATTTTTCACAATTTTTCGGCTAACATTTACGAGCACGGGATGTCCCTTTTTTAACCAACTATCAATTTCTATAGGAACTCCATAATCGAGACCATATATGTGCCATTCCAAGGCAAATTTACCTTGTTTTGATATTTCTTTGAACTCTTCTGGGCTAATCGATATATTGTCTTCGTCTCCAGAAGGAGGTCTCGTAATATATCGTTGAGTAAGACGAATACTTTTTAAATCAGAAGGATACTTCTCTAATACAGCTTTGATAATAGAATCCTTACCCGAACCAGAGTTTCCGACAACTAAGAATAAAGTTCCAGAAAAGGCTTTTTTCATTTTTTCATTTTTTTTCATCTGTTTCAAAACTAATAATTATTATTTCAATTTTAGTTTTAATGCTAAAAAATTAATAACTTTATTTATAAAAACGAAAAAAAATATTAAGAATAATAAATGTTATGAGACTTGGCAAAGAAAAAAAATTAATTATTCTTAATTAGAAAATGACAAGTAATACAAAAAGCACTGGAGAAATATCAGAAATACCCGAGAGCTATCAGAGATATATAGATGTTATTTACAATATTTCAAAGAAAAAAAGAGGAGGATGGGTAACAAATAAAGGAATTGCTGAAAGCCTCCAAGTTGAGCCTGCCTCGGTGTCAGGAATGCTCGAAAAGTTAAAAAAAAGGGGTTTAATTAAATGGGAGCCCCGAAAATCTATAAGGCTTACAGATAAAGGGAAGATGTATGCGCAACAGTTAGAAGAAATTGAAACCGTGCTCCACACTTTTTTTAAAGAAGTATTAAAAATCGACGATGAAGAGCTTGTTGAAAAGATATCTTGTGAAATAGAACATCATATTACTAGAGATGTAAAAGAGTCCTTTAAAGCCTTCTTGTCAAAATATCATAAATAGATTTAATTATAATTAAAACTTTATTGATTTAACTAATTTCAACAGAGTTAAGATTTATGTCTGAAGAATTAATTGGGAAAATAAAAGTTGTGAATGAATACTTTAAAGATTTCAATAATTTTCTTGAACTCAAAGATTTTCGAGCTTTCCTATTACTAACGTTAACTAGTCAAGCCGTAACGAACATTATGGCGCAACTTGGTTTAGGTGGTGATAAAAGCGTTATTAATCTACCTTATAACCCTAACTATAAATTCTACTTTCAAAAGATCAATTTAATGTCTTCAAGCTCGATAATATTATATGTGAAGTCTGAACCAATAACAAATGAGCTTATTTTAGAAAAAAATAACGAGGTTTTTAAAAAATATTTAAGTTCAAATGAGATCGCTCTTGCTTTTAGAGGTAAAGAAAAGTTTTTGTTTCCGAAAGTTAGTGATTGCAGCACATTGGAAGATTCAGACATTACTGTGAAAGTTGACGATTTATTTCATACTTTAGATTCTTTCATTTCTTACGCGCAACCAAATATTTTGTTTGTCTTTGACGCTGAAGCATCTTCGAAACCAGATTTAATATTTACATTTAATATAATGCCACAAATGCCTGGAAAATTAAACGAAAATGTGTTGAAAGTTGATGCCTTTATAGATTACGAAAGAAAGACAAAAGATATAACTTATATTAAGCGGGAGGAAGATTATAGTCTAACTTATTTAGAAGATATCAAAGAAATGAGCCATGCGGAATTATACAAGTCATCTTTTTCCTTAGTGATACATTTAAAATCGATAAATAAACCTACTTGAATAACTTCTTATTTATTTTATCACTCATATTAAGCGCTTAATATTAATTATTCGTTAAAGATTAAGCCGTTAACACCATTAAAGGATTAATACTCTTAATTTATAAATAATCCGACAAAATATGATTAGTAATTAAACAGTTAAAACTTCAATTAATATTTTAAACAAATTAAGGGTTGGTAAGAATGAAGATAATAACTATTAATTTACCTGAGAAATATTTAGCAGCAATTCAAGTATTAAATGACTTGGGCGTATATCCAAGTCGAAGCGAAGCAATAAGAACTGCTTTAAGAGATTTCTTAGATGATGAATTAAAAATGTTTAACAATTTAGAAGACGAAACTTTTAAAATGCTTGTTAGAAACACAGCAAATAATAGACGATAATTTCTTTTTTTTTTTCATTTTAAGAATTAATCTACATTTACTTCGACTTTACACTTATTGCAACGTTTTGATCCCCGAAATAGTGGATTACCACAATTTGGACAACGATATCGCTTCTCTTCTTGTTTTACAAATTCTTCTGTACCATTATCGCGCCAAAATGGGATTGCTCGGAGGATAACTTTCTTCCCTACTGGTATCGGAAAATTATTAATAAATTTACACGGAAACTCGTCGCACTGATGACATCCTTCAATCCCTTTATCGTTACAACACTTTTTAATAGAACATATTCTGCAGACAGGGAAAATTATGCCATCTGATAAGCATCCCGTACAAGCTATATCGTCTACGCTTTTTGCAAACGCTCTATAGACTGGTAATAATTTTTCTTTAAATTTCAAATTATTATCTCGATGAGCAATGTAAATCGAGCAAACTCCACAATACAATCCACAAGGTGCTAATAAATTTTCTTTGATCTCAACCATTTAATATCATCACTTAATAGTTCTAAATATTAAAAATTAAGACTGAGTTAAATCTTTTGATTTACTTACAATATTAGATTTTTCTCGAAAGTTGTGAAAGTAAGAAAGAAATTTTTATTAAGGCTAAAAACAAATTTAAACTAACACTTATTAGTTGAATTGATGAGATTAAAACTTGAGCGATCCATATCTTCCGTATTTGTTATATTTTAGTTTAGCTGGATTATCTATTTTTGGGATTACGATAACAGGTTATTTAGTAACAAAACACCAAAGGAAAAAAGCAACGTATTCTGTCCCAGAACCAAAAGTATTATATATTTTAGCAATCTGGGTAATATTGTACATAGTATCTTTTTCGTTAGAATGGTTAGGCCACCTTGTTGGATTGTGGACTTGGCACAATACAAGTTATATATTCCTCCACGCAGCTGTTTGGTGGGCCAATGTTTTGACAATCTTGGTTATCTGCTTATCAGCACTAAAACCAATAATTAGGTATCTGATAATATTAAGTTGGGTGTTATTATTTGAATTTCTACAAGAAGCTTTGATACATTGGGTGACCCATTTTCCATTATTTGGCAATCCTTATGTAATGATAACAATTGTAATGTGTTTAACTTGTAGTGTAAATTTTATAATTTTTAAGTTATTTGCTAGATTAAAGTTTTTAACTTAAAAACTTAAAAAAGAATTTTTCTAAAAATCTTACTTTAAATAATTATAAAAACATATTATTTTTAATACTGTTAATTTTGAATTAATGTAGGTATTACAATGAAAGTTGCACGATATTATAGCAATGACGATGTTAGACTTGATGAGATACCAAAACCAATGATTGGTTCTGGAGAATTATTGGTAAAAGTCGTAAAGTCAGGTATTTGTGGTTCGGATGTTCTAGAATATTATAGATTTGCCAAAATGAAAAAACTAGGCGTAGATAATCTAATTCTTGGCCATGAAATAGCAGGCGATATTGTTGAGGTAGGAAAGGATGTAAGACGCCTCAAAGTCGGAGATCGCGTTTTTGTTTCTCACCATGTTCCTTGTTTTGATTGTTATTATTGTCATCAAGGTCATCATACTGCGTGTGGCCTGCTTCATAGTACCAATTTCGATCCAGGCGGCTTTTCTGAATATGTTAGAATTCCTAAAATAAATATCGAGAAAAAAGGAGTGTTTGTTTTAGATAGATCGGTATCGTACGATGAAGCAGTCTTTATCGAACCGTTTGGATGTGTGTGTAGAGCACAAAGATTAGTCAATGTTGGAAAAGGCTTAACTGTTTTAATACTCGGTAGTGGCGTTTCTGGAATTTTACATATTCAACTAGCAAAATTGAGAGGGGTAGCAAAAGTGTTTGCAACGGACATCAATGAATATAGGTTAAAAATGGCGAAGAAGTTTGGGGCTGATGAAACTTTTTCTGCTAGTGAGGATATCCCTTCAAAACTTATGGAATTGAATGATCATCGATTAGCAGATATTGTTATCGTATGTACTGGTGCTTTATCTGCTGCAAATCAGGCTTTAAAATGCGCTGCTCCCGGTGGTAAAATTATATTTTTTGCAGTTCCGCCCCCTAGTATTAATTTGGAAGTCCCTATAAACGAATATTGGAGAAATGAGATAACAATAACGACATCATACGGAGCAGCACCTGATGATCTTCAAGAGTCTTATATATGGATACTATCTAAGAAAATAAAAGTCTTGGAATTAATAACTCATAGATTTCCTCTAAGTCAAGCTAAAGAAGCTTTCAAGGTTGTTTGTGAAGCAAATGAATCCTTAAAAGTTATTTTAGAGCCCACTAAAGAATAAAGAATGGGATTTTATAGATTTTTTCTTATGCTTCTTTCAATATGCTTTCTTATTATCCAAGATTCCCAAAAAGCGTAAATTTTTAGCATTGCTCCTTTCATTTTTCTTTTAGGAAAAAATATATCTAATTTAAGCAACGCTTCTGTTTTCTCGCCAATTGTAAGTTTATGATCAAGTGTTTTTAGTACAGAATTAACTTTTTCTTGGTTTTCTTCTATTTTTTTTCTCATATAATTAAACGGTGTCCTATCGGGATTTTTAACTACATAGGAATGACTCGAAGTTAATTGAATTGCTTTCTTAAGAAAAAGTTTTTCGGCAAGATTAATATCCTTGATAGTCTGCTCAATAGAGCAATCTCTAAATCCATACCAAGGGCCAAAACCATTTGTTCCTGGTTGACTTTGGTCAAATCCCATACAACTTATA
>JAUWNA010000110.1 GCA_030612905.1 Promethearchaeota archaeon | reverse complement strand
TATTTTAATAAAAAAAAGAAAAAAATGGGTTTTTTAGAAGGAAACTTGGTTAAAAACAAAAACGGATTTCCTCTACTGAAACTTGATGAGCATAATGATATCTTAAACATGAATAATTCACAAGTAGGATTCGTTCTAGATTCTAAAATTGGTAATGATGACGGACCCATGTGCGAATTTTCAAAAGAGAAAGGTGAGCTTCTCGATCCTGAGGGGGTGGTTCTATTATCTCTGGAAGGTAACTATAAATCATTAGAAATAGTTGATTATTTCGGAATTGCTGCGACTTATCTTAAATCCATATGGAGCGAGAAGGTATTAGGAGTAATGCTATAATTTGTGTTTCACACCAGTGAAATACTTTTTATTTTTTAAGTTTTAACCAATCTTCTTTTAGGAGCGAATAAACATAATTATCCAAATATTCCCCATTTACGTACATATCTTTCTTAAATGTAGCTACGCGAGTAAAACCGTTCTTCTCTGCGCAACGCCACGAGCCTTTATTAATAGCAAGTATAGAGGCTTTAATTTTAAAAATGTTTAGTTCGTTAAATGCATATTCAACTAATAACCTTGTAGCTTCTTCTCCAATATTCTGCCCCCAATAATCGGGCTCTCCAATAAGCAAGCCTATATACGCTTGTTGGTTGTACCAGTTGATGTCTGCCAATTCACCAAAGCCAATTATCTTTTTATCTTTTTTATGCCAAATTTCGAAACTTACTTCATTTTTAGGTCTTTTATCCGAAGGCTCTAGGTATTTCTTCATTTCTTCTACAGTACGAGGTATAATATTCCGAGAGTATATCCGTACTTTTGGGTCATTTTCCCATTTTGCGTACAATTTAACATTTTCAATATTTAATGGGAGGAAATCTATAGTTTCTCCTTCGATAAAGGTAAAAATATCTTGATTCTTCATAATTATATAAGTTGTAAATATTATTTTATTCCTTTGATTTGAGCCAATCTTCTTTTAAATATCTATACATCCTCGCATCGACATATTCTCCATCGATATATATCCTCTTCTTCTCAACACCTTCTAACACAAAACCATCTTTCTCAGCCACACTCCACGAACCTATGTTAGGTTCAAATATTCCCGCGTAAATCTTATGAAAATTGAGCTCTCCAAATCCATAATCAATTAAAAGTTTCGATGCTTCAGTTCCTAAGTTTTTATTCCAATATTTAGGCTCGCCTATGGACATAAATGTATTGGCGTGTCTGTTTATCCAATCAATGTGTCCATATCCACAAGTTCCAATTGGTACTTTATCCTTTTTATGATAAATTTCAAAAGTTACAAATTCTTTTAACCCTTCCCTTGGTTCAAACCATTTTTTTGATTCTTCAACGGTAACTGGTATTGTATTACGAGCATATCTTCTTACATGAGGGTCGTTTATCCATTTCGCGTACAAATTAATGTGTTCTAAATTAATAGCAACCAAGTCAATGTTTTCTCCTAAAATAAAGGGAAAAACTTCAGGTTTTTCCATCTTCTATAACCTCATAAGTTTTCAATTTAAATTATTCATTCGATTTTTTAAAATATTAATTATTTATTCGTTTGTTCCCATTCCTCTCTAGAGATACAAAAGTTCAATTCATCGACATACATTCCGTCGAAATATGTTTGGTTTTTCAATACTAATTCGAGTTTCATTCCAATTTTCTCAAGCATACGACAAGCTCCTTTATTTGGTTTTAAAGTTGAAGCTGTAATTTTAACTAAGTTTAATTCTTCAAATCCGTATTTGATCATTTGTTTTGCTGCTTCTGTACCCAAATTGTTCCCCCATATTTCTTTTTCACCTATTACGACGCTTAAATTTGCTGCATGATTAATATAATTAATATTGTGGAACTCTACAAAACCAACAATTTTATCAAGTTCTTTATGATAAATTTCAAAAAAAATATCTCTCTTTGGTCGCTCTTGGGTTTGGTCTAAACGTTTCTTTAGATCTTCATGGGATACGGGAAATACATTTTGGGTGTACAACCTCGTTTTAGGGTCATTCGCCCATCTAGCGTGGATTTTTACGTTTTCTGGATTAAGTGGGAGAAGTTCTATGCGTTCCCCCTCAATAAATGTTATTCGAGTTTTTTTTTCCATAATTTACTCACCAGTCCTTTACTTAATAATTATTATTCGTCTTTCATTTCCCAATCTCGTTTAAACAATGCGAATCTGTGCACGTCGTGATATTGTCCGTCAACATACATTTCTTCTTTTAAAACGCCTTCTTTTTCAAATCCTAATTTTTCAGCTGCGCGAAGAGATCTTTTATTTGGTGTAAAAACTCCAGAATAAATTTTATGTAAATTCAATTCAGTAAAACCGTAATTGATTACTAACCTAGAAGCTTCACCAGCTATACCCTTCCCCCAATATTCAGGTTCTCCTATCATTGCAAAAATATTAGCATTTTTACTAACCCAATCAATACGACTGAATCCTATTCTACCGATTGGTCGTTTTGATTGCTTATGGTAAATTGTAAATTTAATAGAATCCCTCATTTGGTTGTCTGGTAAAGGTTCGAACCGCTTCTTTACTTCTTCGAGAGTTTGTGGCCATATATTTCGAGCATAATGACGCACTTTTGGATCGTTTCTCCATTTACAACTTAAATTGGCCCATTTAGAATTTCCAGCAACTAAATCGATAGACTCTCCTTCTATGAAAGGGAATACGTCATCTTCTTCTTTCTTATCTTCTCTATCTTTTTTTTCTTCTGTCATCTTTAGACCCATCAATCGTTAACTTAATAACTATTATTCATCGTCTTTCATTTTCCAATCTCTTTTAAACAACGCGAATTTATGTATGTCGTGATATTTCCCGTCTACATACATTTCTTCTTTTAAAACGCCTTCTTTTTCAAACCCTAATTTTTCAGCTGCGCGAAGAGACCGGCTGTTTGGTGTAAAAACTCCAGCAAAAATTTTATGAAAATTCAATTCAGTAAAACCGTAATTGATCATTAACCTAGAAGCTTCACCAGCTATACCCTTCCCCCAATATTCAGGCTCTCCGATTGTTAAAAATATATTAGCATTTCTACTGACCCAATTAGTTTGATTAAATCCTATACTACCAATTGGCCGTTTTGCTTCCTTATGATAAACTGTAAAGACAATAAATTCCCTCATTTGTCTGTCTGGTGGGGGCTCGAACCATTTTTTTACTTCTTCGAGAGTAAGTGGCCACATATTTCGAGAATAATGACGGACTTTTGGATCGTTCATCCATTTACAAACTAAATTAGCCCATTTAGAGTTTCCCGCAACTAAATCGATCCTCTCTCCCTCTATGAAAGGAAATACGTCATCTTCTTCTTCTTTCTTATCTTCTTTATCTTTTTTTTCTTCAGTCATGATTTAACATCAAACAAAATTCATAACTCATTGAATTTGATTAAGAATTATGAATGAGAGTAAAAATTAATATTTTTACATTTAAAATTAAAAATAAAAAAATAGAAAATTAAATAATTTTTTACAGTAAAATTGAAGTTTATAATAATTTCATTGCTAAGGTCATGTCGTTAACAGTTAATTTCTTACGATTGGCGTGTCGAGTCATTTCTAATGCTTTATTTGTTACTCCTCTTGCAGCTTTCTCTAAATAATCAATTAAAGCGTCTACTGCTTCACGAGCAACCATTTCAGCGCCGTTATCTTTCATTAACTTTCGAACTGGTGACCAGGCAAATACTTTTTTAGCCATTTTTTTCATTCCTCCACTTTTAACTTTATAATATTTTTTCTAAAGTTCACATTTTTCAATTTGAACCTTATTATATTATATATTTTCTTTTAAATATTTAAAACTTGCGTAATATTTTTGATAGGGTATGTTTCGGTTAATAATTTCTTCCAATCGACAAAATTGCGATGTTAGAGAAGAAAGGCGGGAAATACTCTTCTGAGTCGTTAGATCAGAGATCTTTTTTTATTTTGGAAAATATAGACGAGACAGATTTAAACGTAGAGGAAGTGAACTAACTTTGGTGAGAATACTATTATTTGAAATATTTTCTGGATAAAAATTCATAATCTCAAAGATTTTGTTACCTTCTTGATTTTGATTACATAACGCTTAATTGATTGAAATTTTTAAATATTAGATTATCGAAAGTTATAACATTAAAAAGAATTTATTTAAAAAAATGTCAATTATAGAATTTTTAAAAGCTGATAAAAAAAGAGCTGGAGTGATTATATCCATAATAATACTTCTTATTGGAGTTGTTCCTCTAATTATTTTTACTTTTTTTGCGGACCCTGCTCATCCTTACACTATTACTCAAGAAACTTTAATTTCAGAAGATGGGACCGAAATACAAGCTTTAATTTACACTCCACTAACCGCTTCAGGTAGCATCCCAGGCGTAGTGTTAGCCCACGGTTATTGTGGGAGTAAAGGTTCCTTACACAACATAGGTATAGAACTGGTTAAACGTAATTTTCTCGTAGTCAACATAGATTTCAGAGGGCATGGAGCCAGTGGGGGGTACCTATCGAGAGATCCTGAGGGATACGAAAAATTAGAAATGGATGTAATGGCGGGAGTACAATATCTCAAGGACTCAGGGGTGGTAGATAAGATAGGATTAATGGGGCACTCAATGGGAGCCGGTACAGTCAGAAGAGTAGCAGAGAAAATTCCAAATCAGATTAACGCAACTGTTTCAATGGGTAGTATACCATCCTCAGCAAATACAACGCTTATTCCTAATTTATTAGTTGCTCTAGGACAGTTTGAACAAGCTATGGTAGTAGATTCCTCTTTAGATTTCCTAAAAAATTACACAGGTCTAACAAATGTAGCTTTTGATACTCTTTATGGAGATTTTACAGATGGAAACGCAACTAAAGTAGCAATAGGCCCATTTAGCGAGCATTTATATGAAAGGTCAGACCCAGTTATTATTTACGAGATTGTCAATTGGTTTGAACTAGCATTTTACGGTTCCGTAAGGTGGGAAATTGTTATTACAAGCGTTTTCCAAAATGCATTCTTCTACATTTCAATATTCGGTTCAGTTTGTCTATGTTTCGTTGTTATAATCTACCTAAGTAAGTTTATTTGGAAAGATAAAACGATGGATATTAGAAAAGATTTAACGAAAAACACCTCAATATTTCTGCTTTTGCTATATTCCATTATAATTGGAATAATAAGTCTTTTATCCTATCTGATTTTTGCTGATCTATTTGTTGATGTTGTGACTTTTTCTGCTGGCGATCAAATATTTGCGTTTAATTTTGGATTTGCTTTGGGAGTATTAATAGTTTATTCCTTACTCGTTCTTAGAAAAGAAAGGGTTGGTATCAAAGATCTTCCAATGAAGTTTAAAGAACTTACATCGAATAATGCAGCAAGTTCATTGATTTATGGGGTCGCAACGGCTATAATACTAATTATAGGAATTACAAGTATTTCGTTTTGGAGCCAATCGCCAGGCTGGCCTACTTCACGAGAATTAGGAACGATTATTGGATTAACTTTTATATTTTTTCCACTGTTGTTTGTTAAAGAGTTCTATTTCAGAACGGTTCAAAGTAAACTTAACTTTTCAAATAGATTTAAGGAATACTTTTCCATGGTATTTATCGGAATATTTATGGAAACCGTAGTGACTGTACCACTAGCGCTTTTAACATGGGGGTCCGCTAATTCTATGTTATCGTTTATATCTTTGTCGTTAACTGCAACATTCATTATGGCGGTAATTCAACAGATTTTGGTGACTTGGGTTTATATGCATTCGGGTAGAAATATTGTGGGCTCAACTGTTTTTCTCTGCATTTTTTACTCGTGGATAATGATCAATTTCTTTCCATTTGCCTAAAAATTAACACTTTTTTTTCTTTATTTTCCAGATCTGATAAGTTTTACACTGGTTCTTACTTAAAAATTAGATTATTAATCAATATTTAATTTTTTCATTTCTTTAACTTTCTCCAGATCGAACGAACACCTAAATATCCCATCGCTCCTAATACTCCATAAACGGCACCGTTAATCAGTCCACCCCAGAGGATGTTAATGGGAATTTCAACCATGTGACATCTTGGATCACAAACTTCGACATATTTAGGAAATAGAATGTTTCCTGGTAAGACATTCATTGGAGCAATAAATGTTACAAATAAAGCTCCAGTGAAGACGACAAAAATAGTAATTGTAAAAAATACATCAAAAAAACTATCAGCTTGCGATGACATTTTTACTATCCATGAATATAAGTTTAAACAAGAAGAATTAAGAATAGTATTTAAATCTTCTATTATAAATAGTAAGTAAATTTCTAAAAATATAATAGGTAATTAGTATGAAGAAAATAATAGCAATCACGCGTGGTGATGGTTGCGGTCCTGAAGTCGTGAACGAAGGAATTAAAATTCTCAAGATCGTTTTAGAGTTCACGGATTATGATTTTGAGTTTAAAGACGCACCAGCGGGAGGTGAAGTATGGAAAGTATTTGGTACCAACCTTCCTGAAAAATCGTTTGAAACTATTAAAAATTCCGATGCGTTATTATTTGGCGCGCTAGGTTTGCCTGATTTGCCTTATGGGATAGCGGAGAGTGCTATAATGAAGATAAGACAAGGGTTAGACTTATACGTTAATTTAAGACCAATTAAACTATACGACATAC
>JAUWNA010000436.1 GCA_030612905.1 Promethearchaeota archaeon | reverse complement strand
TTAAAAATATACGAGAGATAGATGCCAATAGACAAAAATACAAAACTTATCCTAAAATCAACTATTCTAAGTAGAATCCACGACAATGGCGTACCAGGATCTGGAAGGATGGAGTTATATACATAATCAAGTCCAGAATATAGTAGAAAAACCTTCGATAACCAAGAAAAAACAATTGCAATTATGTAGCTTAGGAAAATTAAGAATAGAAACAAAGTTAACTGGTGTTTCTTTTCGTAATATTTCATTAGGATTAAGACTAGAAAAATCAATGCTACTAAGATAATAAAAGTTTCAAAAACCATTCCAATGAATTGTAAGTCAGCCATATAAATTATTAAAAAGTAGATGTATTTATATTTTAAGTTTCTAATAAATAAACCTGATTGATGAAAATGATAATTTAATTGCCAAATTCTTGAAGAAATTTAACTAAAATTTAATTTCTTAATAAAATATAATAGTTTAACTTTCTGTTTTAAATGATTTTTAATTAAAGAGAGAAAATATAATTTGCGTAAATGGTTTAATTTTTATGTCGAGCTTTAACGAAGAATTATCTTTAGCAATCAAATTGGTTAAAAAAGCCTCAGAAATTACTGAATGGTTTAGAAAAGAAAAAATTTTATCGTTTAAGAAAGAAGATGAATCGCCTGTAACTTTAGCGGATTTTGCTTCCCAAATCTTTATTATATCTAAAATAAAGGAGTTTTTTCCCGAAGATCAAATTATTGCGGAAGAAGATAGTGGAGCTTTTATAGATCAAAATGTTGAAGATATTATTAAAAAGTGTTATAAATCGTTGAATCTATTGTTTGAGGATGACTTTAAAGACACTTTAAATTGCCGAGGTTCTATTTCTAAACGTCAATGGACAATAGATCCCATCGATGGTACAAAAGGATTCCAAAAACACTTAGCTTACGCTATTGGGATTGGTTTTATGGTTCAATCCGAACCAACAGTTTGCGCAATATCTGTACCAAACTACAATGAACGGAATCTGACGATTTTTTCGGCGGAAAAAAACCACGGAGCCAAAGTTTCGTATGGGAACCAAAACTTTAATCTAATTAAAGTGAGTGAAAATAACACAATTAAGAATTTTCGTATGTGTCATTCGTTGCATTACGATAAACCTTGGGTAATGAACTTTGCTCGTTCACTTGGTATAACTGACTTTGTTCAAATGGACAGTATGGCGAAGTTTTGCAAGGTTGCTGATAGTGCAGCCGATCTTTATATTAAACCGTTGAATATAAAACGTTCATTTACATGGGATTTTTTGCCGGGAGATTTACTGGTTAAAGAAGCGGGAGGGACCATTACAGATCTAAATGGGAATTCAATTAAATATTTAGACGAGAAATGTATAATTACTTCTCCAGGTCTTATTGCTTCCAATGGAGTTATGCATAAGGATTTATTAAACGCATTAAAATCAAGTAAAATTGTAAAAAGCAGTTAAAAATCCGAGTTAAACTGTTAAATAATTTATTAATGTAGTTTGTGTTGCACTTGAAGCTTTTTCTATATTTGACAATTTAATACCAACGAGTCTAACTTTCTTGTTCATTATAGAAAATTGATTCAATAAATCAACAGTTACTCTCAATACTTTATTCTTATCTTGAATATGATGAGCAAAAGATTTTGAGCGAGTGTATGTTAAAAATCCTTCAAATCTTATTTTTAAAGTTACCGTCCGATAAAATATCTTATTTTTAATTACATTTTTATGAATTTTATTATTTAATTCTTCAAGTTTAGTCAAAATTACTTTGAAATCATCCTTATCCTCATAAAAAGTTCGCTCCTTGCTAATAGATTTTCTATCACCGTGAAATTCTTTCACTTCTCTATCATCAAAACCGTTAGCAACCTTATAGACCCATTCACCATTTTTACCAAATAATTGAATCATTTTATGGAGCGGAGTATTAATAATATCTCCAATCGTATTAATGCCTTTTTTATTGTAATACAATTTAGTTTTTTGTCCAATTCCAGGAATACGAGTAATATCCAAATCTTTTAGAAAAAGTTTTAATTTTTTAGGCTCAACTACGGTAATTCCATTAGGTTTATTACAATCAGATGCAATTTTTGCTATAGATTTAGTCGAAGCACATCCAATCGAGATTGTAATACCTACTTTTTGTTGAACTTCGTCTTTTAATTTTTCAGCTAAATTTCTAACTTCTTTGTAGTTTATACACTTATCTGATACGTCTATATATGCCTCGTCAATACTTACTTGTTGAAACATATCTGAATAGGATTTTACAATCTCCATTACTTCTTTTGAGGCTATATGGTATTTCTCAAAATTGGGATGAAGATAGATACCATGAGGACATCTTTTATAAGCGCGGGATATAGGCATCGCAGAATGAAGTCCGAATTTTCGGGCCTCGTAGTTACAAGTACTTACTACGCCTCTTCCTTTTCCATCTTTTGGGTCTGCCCCTATTACTATAGGTTTTCCTAAATATTTTGGGTTATCTCGCTCCTCAACAGCAGCAAAAAAGCAATCTAAGTCGCAATGTAAGATAAAATGACTCATTTTTAATCGTTTTTAATAACTTCCATTAATTTAGACATTGTAAGTATTTCCAAATATAATAAAAAAAGTTAGACTATGTTGAATTATTAATTTAAAATTGCAAAATCACATAATTCATCTCTAATGAATGTCTAATTCTATGAAATACATTTTTAATCAATCTTTAATTTAAAATCATATGGAAACGGATAAGTTAGAAC
>JAUWNA010000250.1 GCA_030612905.1 Promethearchaeota archaeon | reverse complement strand
GCGGCTGTCATTGCGGCAATTCTCGTCTCGTCTATGCCTTGTGGAAGTGCAGAAGCGATCGGAAGGCCTTCAGCTGATACTATAGCAGCAGATTTTACTTCTGGAATTGCTCCAAGAAGTCTTTTGAGTATATCATCAAGGCTATCGGGAGTATTGGGGTCCATTACTGTCACTTTCTCCTTCACTAGATTTTTATTAGATAAATGTTATTTATTAGAATATAATATTTAAATTATCACTTATATTTTAAATAGATTGGGTACTTTTTATTTTTTTTTTTTATTCGTTTATCTAAACATCTACTCTATTATAGGCTTATTAAAGTTTATAATATGTAGATAAAGATATGTGCCTTGCTATAACTATTATCCAAAATTACCCTTATAATTTTATCGTTTAATAAAAAACAATTTTCATTTAGTGTTTTTTTATCATTAATAAGATTTAGAACCTTTAGTTATTTCAATCAATATTCTAATATTTTCTGTTTTGATGATAGCATCTATATGTTGGGTTGGACTCATTACTAAGGGCGTGTTATTCTGCCTTGTTTTTGAAATTAATTTTGTTATGTATTTTTTAACATCTTGAGGCGTTCCGTATGTAAGTAAAGTGTTTGGTACATTACCAATTAAGCAAATTTGGCCTTCAAATTCTTCAAATAATTTGAATATATCAAAATTTTCAACTATAACCTTATTTAATTTAATTTTATTAAATGATAGAAATTATTAAAGCAAAAATATTATATAAATTAGTTTTTTATTTTAGAAATAAGTGATTAATAATGAGTAAAGAAAAAATAGTAGTGATTGGTGCTGGGTCTCTTCAATTTGGATTAGGTTCCGTGGGCAGTGTAATACATAGTGAGATTTTAGATGGTTCTACTATCTGCCTTCACGATATAAACGAAGAAAATTTAGGTTTAGTAACTCAAGCGTGTCAATCTGCCGTTGAGAGTGATAATTTAAACTATAGCGTTGAATTATCTTTAGATCGAAAAGAAGCTTTAAAAAACGCAACATTTGTTATCAACGCAATAGAAGTACCTCCACGATTTAAACTCTTAAGGTGGGATTTTGAATTTCCAATGATGTGGGGTAGCACGCAAATTACTGGTGAGAATGGTGGACCTGGAGGTTTCTTCCATTCGTTGAGAGTGATACCTCCCATTTTAGACATTTGTGAGGATATTCAGAAGATTTGTCCTGAAGCGTTTTTTATAAATTACTCCAATCCCATGAGTCGAGTTTGTCTGGCAATAAAACGAAAATTTCCAAATCAAAAATTTGTAGGCTTATGCCACGAATTAGGAAATAATGCCAATCAATTCCTCCCAAAAATTCTTGATACGCCGATGTCAAATATTGAAATAAAAGCAGGAGGATTAAATCATTTTGGAGTTGTTCTAAAAGCAAAATATCGTGATACTGGTAGAGATGCTTATCCAGATATTCGTCAGAAAGGTCCTGCGGTTTTAGGGAGATTGGCTGAACACGGAGACCTTTCTCTAATTAAATTCATTTTAGAAACATATGATTATTATGCATACACGACGGACAACCACTATGGGGAATACTTGTCATGGGCGTGGGAAGTTGCAGACTTGCCCCATGGCCGTGAATTCTGGGAATCCTACGAAGTTAAGTTAGCTAAAAGTTTTAATCGGATAAAAAGGACTATAGAGCGCGGAAGAGGCGCTAAACTCGTGAAAGCGGATCCTGAAAGAGGTATTCCTATTATTGAAGGCATAATAACTAATGACAAACACGAAGAACCCTCGGTAAACATTCCTAATGATGGTATTATTACGAATCTTCCGCAAGACTTAGTAGTAGAATGCCCTGCAATCGTCGATAAAGATGGGCTTCACGGAGTACCGCTTGGAGACTATCCCAAAGGTCTAGCTGCGTTATTAAGAACTCAAGCTTCTGTTCAAGACCTTGTTGTCGAGGCAATTCTTACTAAATCAAAGAAAGTTGCTCTACAAGCGCTTCTTGCCGATCCCGTTATAAATAGCACATCGCAAGCAAAAAATATTTTAGAATCAATGTTAAAACTTCAAAAGAAATACATACAAATCGAGCTTGAATAATACAGAAAGAATAAGAATTGATTTTAAATGTCTCTTCAAAATTATTTATTTTCTTCCTTCATAACATAGCGAAACACGCAACGATTAGTTCCAGTATCGTGTCGAGAGTCGAGAATAAGTTTCACATCAGGATTATATCCTTCAAGAATTTTATAATCTACGTATTTGCAATAAATTTTTGCATATTCATTTAAACCCCATTCTTTAGCAGCATTAATAAATGTGCAATGTTTAATTTTCACTACGAAATCGTCATTAGGTGTGCTACTGATAGGACGAAAGTTTTCAATAGAGTCAATATCCGAATAAATCAACCAATTTTTTAAGGACAACGATTTATTCTCAGCTTTTACTTTTTCTGCTATTCGCTTACCTCTTTCAAGTCCAAATTCCTCAATTGCATCTTTAAGAAGAGCTTCGCCTTTTTCGGGACCTATTTCCTTAATAATATGTTTTGCCACCATGGAAAATAATTGGCCCGCTAATCCAAATCCAGGAGTAATGTATTTATTACCAAGTTCCTTTTTCTTGTCGATGACATCCCCCAAGTATTGAAAATTTAAACCTTCGGTTTTTTCTTTCTTTAAATCATCCATTTTCATCAAAATATACATATAATTTTTGTTAATAATATAATAAAAGAAACCAAAGAATAATTATTTAATAGTTAATTATAAGAATAATTAACTTTACCCATTAAATTGTTAATTATGGAGGAATATTGGGCTGTAGTGGCGAGCCTTTATAATACCACATTATCGCTGTTTTTTTTCGTTCTAATGAGTTTGATGTATTATATTGGGATCAAGGGATATAGGGCAAAAAACAAGTATGGAGGTATTTCCTCATTTCTTTGCGGAGTATGCTTTTTAGTTTTTGGATATTATAATTCTGTTATCGGATTTATATCATTCCCCTATAATGGTTTTATGGTGTGGTGGATTGGCATGATATTACTTGTTAATCTCTTATTTACAACAATTATAAGAATGGATATAAAGAAAATGGAGAGAGAGGATAAAAATCAATTTAATAAGGAAGAGAAAAATAGAGAAAAAACGATTTTAAGGAGATACATTAGAAAAATGACTAGAGAAAACCCTTATAGAGAAGAAATCCCATTTAAGATGGAATTATTCAGAAAAAGTTTTCATTTAATGGGGTTCTTAATATTTATTGCTTTTTTTGGTTTTTTGACAATCCCTCCAATAACTCTGCTGGTAAATGATAGCGTTATAGTATTTATTCACCAAATTGAGCCATCTTATAATTTATTATGGGGGGATATAGCCGATTTTCCGTATGGTGTTGGGGCTTTTTTAGCTGTTAGAGAGATTACTATGTTTACTTTGATTGCTGCATTAGCTTTCATGATTGTATCTGATATAATTCGAATCGTTTGGGGACCAGAATATTCCTTTTTTAACTTTTTATCAAAGTCCATGCTAAGAAATAAAGAAAAAAATGCTGCAGGACCGCAAATTTACATAATAACGGGATTTATTTTTGCTTATATGCTTTACATGGCGGGACTAATTCATATTTATGTGTTTTTTGCGGGAATACTTATAGCGTGCCTTTCTGATGCATCTGCTGCGTTAATTGGAAGAAGATTTGGAAAGCATAAGATTATACTTAGAAATAAAGACGTTAAATCTGTTGAAGGATTTATTGCTGGCGTAGCCGTTGCATATGTTATAGGTTTTATATTTGTAGGACCAATTTATGCAATAATGGGAGCTCTCGTTTTCTTTCTAATTGATTACTTACCGTCAGTTACCGCAGATAATATATTAAATCCCATTTTTATTCCAATTGGGCTTCAACTTACGATATTCTTATTTGGATTACCTGTTGGTTGGTAATAGAAAGGTAAAGCATATTATATTAAAAAAATAATCATATTAAATTTAACAATGCGAGAATTAGTTGACGAATTAAAAGAGATCGAACTAGCTATTTTTGACTTAGACGGAGTCATTTACCGGGGAGATAAATTAATTTCTAACAGCGATAAAGTGATCCAAGAATTAAAAGACATTTCAATTAAAGTTGTATATAATTCCAATAATTCTACTGTTACAAGAAAGATGTACGTTGACCGTTTAAATGGTTTAAATATTACAAGTAAAACTTCTGATTT
>JAUWNA010000377.1 GCA_030612905.1 Promethearchaeota archaeon | reverse complement strand
CAAACCAGAAAACAAATTAGCTAAGGAATCTGATTTAAAAATTGGTCCGCGAGGGCATATTATTGTAGACGAACAAATGAAAACCTCAGATCCCTCAATATTTGCTGTAGGTGACGCAGTCCAAGTAAAAAATTTTATAACACAAGAACCCACGGGAATACCTTTAGCAGGTCCAGCAAATAAACAAGGGAGAATAGTTGCTGATGTCATTGCTGGTCGTGATACGAAGTATCAAGGAATTTTGGGAGCCTCCGTCGTAAAAGTGTTTGATTTAACAGTTTCAACAGTAGGTTTAACTGAAAAACAATTAAAGAAAACCGATATTAAGTACGAAAAGATTTACATACACCCTAATAACCACGCAGGTTATTACCCTGGAGCTGTGCCAATAACTCTTAAATTGATATTTGAAGTCCCAAGTGGAAAAATACTCGGAGTTCAAGCGGCTGGAGGTCCAGGAACAGAAAAAAGAATTGATGTAATTGCAACTGTAATTAAATTCAAAGGAACGGTGTTTGATTTAGAAGAGTTAGAGCTTACTTACGCACCGCCTTTTGGTTCTGCTAAAGATCCTGTAAATATGGCGGGATTTGTGGCTGCTAACGTAATTAAAGGTGATATGCCTATTTGGCATTGGCACGACATTGAAAAAATAAAAAACAATAATAGTTTTATACTTGACGTGAGAACACCCGAAGAATATCAAATCGGAACTATTGAAGGAGCTGTGAACATAAGCGACTTAGAATTAAGAAGTAGACTGGATGAAGTTCCTAAAGATAAAAATATTTACATTCTCTGCGAAGTGGGGTTTAGAGGCTACCTTTCGACAAGATTATTAATTCAAAAAGGATATCACGTTAAGAATTTATCAGGTGGATATAAATTATTTAAAACAGCTGCAGCAACAACCGAAGAAATAGCCGCTGAGTGTGGAGCTTCAGAAGATATTATGGAAGAACTAGTTGAAAGAAAAACTACAATCACGGAAGATTACATAGAAGTAGACGCGTGCGGTTTATCGTGCCCAGGGCCTTTAACTGCGCTCATTAAATCTCTTGAAGCACTACCGGAAAACAAAAAATTAAAAATTTATGCTACCGATCCAGGATTTAAAGCAAGTGTAGAGGCTTACGCGAAATTGAACGATGCCGTTACTTTGTTATATTTAGGTAAAGAAGAAGGAAAATTGGTTGCCACGTTAGAAAAAGGGCCTATAACTATCGAAGATGTTTCAGCACCGGTAAAAATTGCGAAAAAATCGAGGAAACAATTGAGAGGACCAGATGCACCTGCTCTATCTGAGATGAGGGCAGACGAGTTATTCGAAAATCTTGCTACAGATGAATCGCCAGCAATAATGATTGATGTTCGGACACCTCAAGAATATCATGGTGGACATATTAAAGACTCTAAGTTAATGCCGTTAGGGAAATTAATGCATAATATTGATGCTTTAAACGAATATAAGGACGAGGAGATTGTTGTAGTTTGTCATAGTGGGGCACGTTCGATGATGGCAGCCCAATTGATGGTCAGAGAGGGATTCAAAGACGTTAGAAACTTAACAGGTGGCATGATTATATGGCACCGGAATGGCTATCCTGTGTTTCCACCTAAAAAAGAATACTAGAATATACAAATTACAAAAAAATATTTTTAATTATTATTTTAGCAGTTAGACTATATATTTTCTTTAAATTATAAGTAAAAAAGTTAAAATTCACGAAATAAATATATAATCAAAAACATTCAATTTACTGGAAATTTCCAATAAATGAAGAAAAAAAGGTGATAAAATGAAAAAAACAGTTGAAAACTTATTCGCTGCATTCTTGGGAGAATCTCAAGCGCGAAATAGATATACATTGTTTTCAAAAATTGCAAAAAAAGAAGGTTATGTTCTAATTTCAAAGATTTTTGAAGAAACTGCAAATCAAGAAAGGGAACATGGTGGTTGGAACTATAAGATGCTCCAGGATCTTAAGAAGAAAGAAGGTTTTGAAGATTTAGAAATAAAAGCTGGCGGTCCTACAACTTATGGAACTACAGAAGAAAATCTGAAATCTGCAATTGCGGGTGAAGATTACGAATGGCAGGAGATGTATCCAGGGTTCGCTGACATCGCAGAAAGCGAAGGATATCCAGAAATCGCTAGAAGATTTAGGGCAATTGCATCTGCAGAAAAACACCATTCAGAGAGGTATGGCAAATTGTTAAAATTAGTAGGCGACGATATCTTCTTTAAACGCGGAGATAAAGTAGTATGGATATGTCTTGAATGCGGCTATGAAGTAGAGTTAGATGAGCTTCCAGATGACTTTGTGTGTCCAAGCTGTTCACATCCAAGAGCGTATTTCAGAAAGAAATGCGAAGAATTCTAAATTCCGAATATATATTATAAAATTTAAACAAAATAATTAAATATTAAAGTTGTAATTATTAGCAACAACTATTAACCAAAATAGCGATAGTGAAAGCGATATGAAACAAAAGGAAATATATAAATGTGAAATTTGTGGAAAAGTAATCGAAATCCTTAAACCAGGCGTACCTGATACCATCTGTTGTGGAAAACCAATGGTATCAATGGAAGAAAAGACCGCTGATTGGAAAGGAGAAAAACACGTTCCTAAAATTACGATTGAGGGTAATAAAGTTACCGTAGATGTTGGCGTATCAATGGGAACTCCACACCCTATGACAGAAGAGCATTATATTATGTGGATTGAATTAATCTGCAAAGACAATTGTTATAAGCGCAAGTTTTTAAATCCTGGAGACGAACCTAAAGCTACGTTTGTTGTAGCAGATACCGATGTTGTAGGCGCCCGAGAATATTGTAATTTACACGGTTTATGGAAGAGTTAGTTTTTATCTAAGTTAATTTTAATACTTTTTACTTTTTTTTATTCTCTATAGAATATACAGATCAATGTTAAATTTGTTGAAATGTAATCTTACTTAATATGGGAAAGATTAAAGCAATTATACTAGATCGAGACGGAACGTTAATAGAGGATAAAGATTACGCTTATAAACTCGAAGATTTCGAGCTTTTGCCTGGAGTCATTGAAGGCTTAAAAATTTTACAAAAGAATTACCTTCTATTTATTGTCACAAATCAATCTGGTATTGGAAGAGGATATTAC
>JAUWNA010000441.1 GCA_030612905.1 Promethearchaeota archaeon | reverse complement strand
TGATTGGGAAAAATATCCTAAACCAGATATGAAAGAGGAATATAAAACTGCAAAAAAATTTTATAAAGGCGTTCTAAGAAAGTGTAAAGATATCAAAGATGATATTTGTATTATAGCTCAAAATGCTTTAACATCAGTCTTTCCTCCTGTATGGCAAGGCATGGGAATGAATAACTTTGCTCGCGCTTTAAAGAACGATCCAAAATTAATTGAAGAACGTTTTCGATTTTGTACTGACTTCGTCTTGACCGTTTTTAGAGCTTATTCCGATTGTGGTGCTAAGATATTTCTCGAAGGAGGGGACATAGCACATAAAGGAGGTCCAATGATGAGTCCAAAATATTTCAATAAATATCTTTTACCACGATACCAAGAAGTTTCAGAAGCAATACATGATTGGGGTGGGAAATATATACTACACACAGATGGTGACATTACTTCTCAATTAGATTTTATTGTTGAATCTGGTTTTGATGGCCTCCAATGCCTCGAACCTCCTTGGGTTGATCCTTATTTGGTTAAAAAGAAAGTTGGAGATAAATTATGCTTATCTGGAAACATTGATACAAAACATATCTTAGTCGATGCTACTAAACAGGAAGTAAAACAAGCCGTGGCGAATGCGATAAACGCAATGGGTAAAGGAGGAGGATTTATGATATCTCCAGCTAACTTTCATCCAAACATAACAGTTGATCGTTTAAAATGGATGATTGAAGCTGCTAATAAATTAGGCGTTTACCCTTTACATAATATTGATTAAATTACTTTTTCTCATCAAGTATTAGAATCTTTTTTAACTTTTTTTCTCTTATAATCATGTAAATTGAAATTATAATAATTACCATGCCTATTAGATGGAAGATTGTGAATATATCGCCCAGAATGATCCAAGCGAATAAAGCTGTAATAATTGGTGTTAATGAATTTATTACGCCAGCTTTTCCTATTTGTATATATGATAAAGTTTTATACCAAAGAAATAAGCTTACACTGTAATCTAATCCCATCAAAATAAAATATATGAAATAATTAGGATTGAATACAATATTTATTCTATCTAAAGGAAAAAAAATGAAATATGTAGAGAATAATATTATTCCACTTAACAGACTCCGAATAAAAACTACTTGAATAGGGGAGAGTTCATTTCTGTCGAATCTAGATTTAGTAAAAGTGTGAACGAGAGTGAACAAGGCAACATCTATCAGTAAGATTAAAACTCCAATATTAAATTCAAGCAAATCAAAAGATCCCTGCGTAATTGCAATATATACTCCTAAGAATAGGGTTGCACAGAATAGAAGTTGAACTTTTGAAATACTTTTTTCTTTTAAAAATATATAACCAAATAATAAAGCAAAAAAAACTTCACTTTTTAAAGTTAATGAGCTATTTATTGCCCCTGCAAGGTCAAAACTCACAAATAATAGCACAGGGACAATTGAAAAGGTAATTCCTATTATAGCAAGAAACTTTAAATTAGTTTTCTTTTTCCATCCGTTTAACAAGGAGTATAACTTTTCATTTGAGTTTACTTCTATTGACGATTTTAGTTTGTGCCTTTCAAGTATAAACAACGGACAAAAGATTGTAGCCATAATTAAAGCTGTTACTGCAGCAAATATGTAAGGATCAATAATAGATGGTCTAGAATTGGCAATAATCGGTTGAAGAGAGATCCCCAATACACCAATTGTGCCACAGATTAATCCTTTTTTTAAATTATAATTTTCCATTTGTCGTTTGTAAATTCAGATTTAATTGAACTAGTTAAAAAATAGTTTCTTTTTAAAATTTAAGTAATTAACGTTTAAACAAAAGAAAAGTAAAAAAATTATTTAGAATAACTTCCAAATTGAGGAAATGTCTTTAATTGGGGCGAATTAAAGATAGGTCCATCTTTACATACGCTAATATCGTTCTTTTCCCCTATACAACAAGATCCACATAATCCTACTCCACATTTCATTTTTCTTTCCAGACTAGCTTGGATTTCAATGTTTTTAGAATCTGCGATTTCGAGAACCCGTTTCATCATGATTTCCGGACCACATGTAATAATTAGATCCACATTTTCCGTTTCAATTATATCTTCAATAGGATCCGTTACGACACATTTCTTACCTACAGACCCGTCTTCCGTAGTACACATCGTATTTGGAATTAGATCTATTAATCGATCTGCAAATATTAACGAGGGTTCATCTTTAGCTCCGATCGCTACAAATACATTCTTTTTATTTAATCTTAGAGACTCTATCAATGCCGTTAACGCTGCTACGCCCATTCCACCCCCAACTACTAGGATACTTTTTGCATTTTCGTAATTAAACGAGTTTCCAAAAGGACCTCTAATCCCTATAGAATCTCCTTCTCTTAATTCAAATAACTTTGATGTTCCTTCGCCGATCTTTTGAACTGTTATTTCGATAAGATTATCATTTATGCTAGAGATGGACATTGGTAAGAAATCAATATCAGGAAGCCATAATACAACAAACATCCCGGGTTTGTAGGCTTTCGCAATTCGCGGGTTTTTAACGATGAAACTTTTAATATCGGGGGTATGCTCTGTTATCGATTTAATTTCTACTATATCGGTTTTATTTCTTGTAATGTCTAAAATCAATTCCTCCTTTTCGTGTTCTAAAGGTTTTGTTTCGAGGAAACCTTGTTCGACAGCTAGCTCAAAAACTTCTTTCCCTCTTCTAGTTCGCACAATTATAGTATTCCAT
>JAUWNA010000450.1 GCA_030612905.1 Promethearchaeota archaeon | reverse complement strand
GTAATAAAATTGATAAGTTCTTCTTGTAACACTCCACCAGCTCCATGGGCTAACCTAATAAGATCTGAGCTCACTTTTTTCGTACTCATAATTGAAAATACGAAGTAAAAATTATAAGAATTTAGGTTTTAACTAATAATTATGAAAAATTTGAATTTTATAGATAAATGATGTTCACAATTATAATTAATATTCTATTGTAATACCCGTTTGGGAATCTCGTTTCATAGTTTGATATATTTTCTTTAGCTTTTCTTGATATTCAATTAGACCAAAGCGAAATACATGATTAGGCTCAAATAAAAGTGGTTGTTTCTCAAAGAATTCTTTTTGATATTTTTGCTCATCTTCAATTTTATTAAACCTATTTGCAGCTTCAGCTTTTCCGAGATTTACTATGTCTTTAAGCCAAGGAAAGTCATATTCAGTAATTTTAACTGAGTTAAAATTTTGTATAGCTTCATCATAAGAAGTTGCTTGCCTTGCTCTAATTAATTCAAGCAACACGAGATTGTAACCCAGAGGAGATTTATATTCTTTTAATTGTTTCAATTCTGTTTTTAGCTGATTTGTTCTTTCCGTCCAATCTCCAGACATAAAAGCACTTAATTCATCTTCTAATCTTCCGAATGGATAATCTTTCAAATCTTTTTTTGCTTTTTCAATTTCTTCAAATACTAAATTCGGATTTTTAGTTAATTTTGCGAAAACGGCTAAATTTGCTAAAATTTCGCCATAAAAAGGATACCCGCGCATGGAAACAAAATGATCGTCAATGATCCCCATTTCATAATAATCTTTCAATATAGATTGTATTAATTCCAGACCTTCTGTATAATATCCCCATAAATAATAGAGACGAACGATAGTGAGAGTAGTATAAACATTGAGATCTTCTTCAGAAGTTAATTTAGAGAAATAGTTAAAAGCCGTATCCATCTCACCATTTTTTTCTAATAATAGTGCTAATTTGTAATTAAAAGCAGATGAGTTTGGGATTTTTTCACAAGCATCCTTGTAAATTTTTATGGCTCTGTTTATATCCCCAAAACGTGCTTCTAATACTCCTTTCATGTCTAATAAAGATTCTAATTCATTAGGTTTTAGGTCGTCTTCCTTTATTTCGCTTAATTTAGCCTTGAGCAAGTCAAATAGCTCGTATGGATAGTATAGATTAATTATATTCTGAATTTTGTTTTGATCCTCATTATAATGTTCTCTTCTCTCTTCAGGATATTCTTCTGCAATCGCTTTATTATGAACATCAACTAAAATTCTACGAGATGCAGATTCCAGCTTATATATTTCAAGCCTCCAATTTTCAAGATTATCATCCCAACTATGTTTTAGGTGCTTTACAAAGGCTATATAAGCTAACCTTGGCCATTCATAATTGTTCATACACGTGTGAATATACATCTTATTACCTTCATTAAATATCTGGAAGTTTTTGATTAATTGCGTTAGATTTTCTTCGATAAAGTTTAATTTTTCAAAGGCTATGTCATTATCTTCCGGATTCAACTTGACATTGGCTTTAACATATTCGAAAATCTTTTTAAATATCCCAATTTTTTTTCGAACTATTTCTTCGAGCTCCATAATTCAATTCAATATCCTTTTTTAATCTATATACGATTGTTTTTTTGATCTATTCTAATAATGAATCGTATATTAAGTCTGATAAAACAAGATTAAATAATGGTTCAGGTTATAACTACAAACTCAGATATGTTAATGATAAATAAATAAATAAATAAAAAAAATAATATTAATTAAATCTCCTAAATTTTCTCTACTACATATTACATATTGATAATGGTATCGTTCGCGAAAATTAAATCGACTACTTCATCGTAAGCAATCAATTTAATTTTATCAGATATGAAGTTTTTAATTCCACGTACTTCTACGTCTTCTTTGTTTGCAACAATAGTTACGTTTTTATCAAGAGCCTTTGAAACCATTTTATTAGTTTTGTTTGCTTGATAGACAGCGTTTTGAAGCAAAAGAATTGTTACTGCGTCCTCTCCAGTGTGTTCTGAAGCAAGCTCTACACCAGTAATATCTTCACTTGTAATAAAATACAACACTTTTTTACCCATCTTTTTTCAATCCTCCTAAAATGGTATGGTTACGGTTGAATCCGCAATCATTTTTAATATTTCTTCATGCTCTTTGATTTCTACATCGTCTATAAGGTCGTCCTTTGTAAGACCAAGCTCATCAAGCGACTTTTTATCAACAAAAATATCTAAATCGATATTTTTTATGAACTCGATGTGCGATGCGTACATCGTCTTATCGACGTCCTTAGTAAAGGTATATACAGCTTCGTTGATTGCAATAGTAATTGGATCAAAGTCAGCACTAACAGCAACCGTCATTCTCAATCCTTCGACAGGATAAAGCGTTCCATGAGGTGGTTGCCGTAAAAGGATAACTACATTTTTCTCTTCTGCCATTTTTTATCACCTTAACAAATTACTATAAGTTTATCTGTTTCTTCTATAATCTTCGCGAGATCAGGCGTACCTGCTCGCTTTACGTCGCCGCATTCCTTTGTCAAACAGTTTTTCATAGTACCTCTGACTAAAAGACATAG
>JAUWNA010000138.1 GCA_030612905.1 Promethearchaeota archaeon | reverse complement strand
GATTTAGGCAATAGTGATGTCCTTGTTTAGATAAACATCTTGCACAGCGTTTAATATCTTAATTCCTTCAGGTGTTGGTTTTTTAAAGGCTTTTCTTCCTAAAATAAGACCCATTCCACCAGATCTTTTGTTGATTACAGCTGCCTTAACGGCATCCGCAAGATCGTTTCCACCAGATTCTCCACCAGAATTTATTAACCCAACTCTGCCCATATAGCAATTCGCTACTTGATATCGGTTCCATTCAAGAGGGTGGTCGGTTGCTAATTTATCGTAAACAAGCTTATCGGTTTTTCCAAAATCCAACTCAAGGAAACCTCTACTAGTTGTAGAAATTTTCTGTTTTATAATATCGGCTTCAATAGTCACGCCTAAATGATTAGCTTGACTTTCTAAGTCGTTTGCAGTGTGATAATCTTTTCCATCTTTAATGAATTCTTCCTTATTTCTAAGATATGTCCATAGAACGCAAACAAGTCCAAGCTCGTGAGCGTATTTAAACGCTTCAGAAGTTGCTTGTATTTGTCGCC
Source organism: Promethearchaeota archaeon (assembly GCA_030612905.1). Taxonomy (GTDB): domain Archaea; phylum Asgardarchaeota; class Lokiarchaeia; order Sigyniarchaeales; family SOKP01; genus SOKP01. The sequence continues at coordinate 5,432 of JAUWNA010000138.1, read as the reverse complement.
GCGAATTTTGAGAGCCAAAATATACAGTTGAGCCAATTGCCACTGCACCCATATCAAATGCTTGTTCTACACTTGCGAACATTGTTTGATCAGACAAGTTAGGTTTTGTTAGTAATTCGTTATGATTTAATTTAACTATAAATGGAACTTTGTGCGCATACCTTCTACTAATTGAGCCTAAAACTCCAAGAGTAGACGCTACACCATTAGAGCCGCCCTCTATTGCCAATTTAATAATGTTCTCGGGATCAAAATATCTAGGATTTATAGCAAAACTAGCAGAGGCAGTATGTTCAATGCCTTGATCTACAGGAAGAATAGAAACATATCCGGTACCCGCTAATCTACCACGTTGGTTATATATTCTTTCCATATTGTTTAATACCAAATTATTTCGATCAGAATGCTCCCACACTCTTTCGATAAAATCTGGACCGGGTTCGTGAATCATTTCTTTTGGAATTCCAGTGCATGTGTGATTTAGAAGTTTATCCGCATCAGCGCCAAGTAAACTTTTAATTTCGTCATAACTCATAGGTTTTTTTTCTGACATAATAATATCAAGATTTCAATTTAGTTTTAAATATTCATCTTAAATATTAATGTTTATTGAATATAGAGTAAAAGTTTTTACTTTTTAAAATTTTTAAAAAAGTATCCATGCCAGATGAATTTGAATTTGAAAATTACAGCGACTTCAAAACGATCGAAGAATTTAGCAAAATGGTTGAGAGTAGTAAATATTATCACGATTTATATCTCAAAGCTGTAAACCACCCTATTAGGCGCGAAATTCTGAAAATTGTAAATGATTCTAATGAAATTTTAGAAAAGAAATTATTTAACCAGTTATTTGAAAAAAAGATATTAAAAAACCATTCTGTCTTAGAGTACAACATTGATTTTTTAATAAAAGCATTATGCATAGAAAAAATAGAGAGACGAGACAGAACTTACTATGTAATCACTCAAGCTGGCAAGGTTGTTGATTATTTAAAATAAATACAAAATGAAAATAAAAAAGCAATACATTTAAAGAGGAACGCTAAAAATGGTAGATCACGCATTTTATTTGAAAGCAGTAAACAATCCAATAAGACGAGAGATGTTACGAGTTTTAAATGAGGTGGGAAAAACCTCTCAAGAAGATTTCTTTGAAAAATTAAAAGCCAACAATATCTTGGATAAAGAAGGTGTTTTTAAATACAACATAGACTACTTAATTCAAGCAGATTGTGTTAAGAAAATCGAGGAAGATGGAAACAAAATCAATTTCGAGATTTTACAGGCTGGAAAAGTCATAGAAAAGTATTAAACTTCTTTTTTTATTTATTTTTTACCAAATATTTTTTAAAACAAGTACAACAAGGAATTCCTATATTAATATTAAAATTTTGTAGTTTTTTTATTTCTGAATACATAAAATTGATTAAAATATCTCTCAGTTCTATATTTTCATCATTAAAATACAATTTTTTTAAATGTGAGTAGTGATTGTTAGCACCACATATAGGACATCTCGAATAATGATTTACAAAATTAAAAAAGATTACTCTTTCCTCTTCATCGAGGGCTTTTAATTTCAAATCTGGATTGTCAAGGATAAGTTTTTTTATGTGATTAAGTTCGTTTAACATCTCATCTCTAAGAAAATTTGAGTTTTTTCTAAAATTATTAAGATGATTAGCACTGGGATTCATATCAGGTTTAAAATCAATCTCATTATCAAAATATTCTAAAGTTTCGTTAGAAAATATCAATTTCTTGGTTTTTTTTGCATTATCCACAAGATTTTCCATATTTTTTTTCCGAGATTCTTAAATTAGTTTTTTACAATTAATCTTAGGATAGATTCATTCTTAAAATTTATATTACAAAAAGTTGAAGCTTTTTTCTTTACTAGAAAATAAATCATTTTCATTAGTATCCGATAATCTTCGAATATCCATAACTTTTGAGGAGGCGAAATACTCAAAATCAAAATCTACAACATCGCCTGCGTTTCTACCCGGAATTGGCATAAGTCTAGCTGTCAGTGGTTTTTTTAGTCTTAATGAAATGGTACATAGATCTAATAATATGTAAAACAATTCTCTTTCGGTAATATCACCGGGTAACGGAACACAATCTAATCCTGTTCCACAAATAGTAGCATACAACAATAGTGTATCTAAATTGAATCTATTTTCTGATAAGCTTTTAGATATAGTATAGTCTTCAAGCACAGAAGGCATAAATCCTGAAAATCCTATTACTTTTTTTCTTTTGGGTATTGCATTTTTTATTATTGCTACTCCGATAAGAGAGCCGTGAGCTCCAAAATATTCGAAATTAAGTTTTTCGAAGGCTGTACCGATGCTTTTTTCTACAGTAGGATAAGGTGCTGGAGAAAAATCGATTCCATTAAATTCAATGTCGTGCTTGCTAGCCACACCTTCACAAATTCTCATCAAATTGTCATAAATTTCGTTAAACCTGGTACTCAAGTTATTTTGTGCTTCTTCAAAATTCTTAGAGTTTTCAAAAGCTTTCACAACTTCATCTGCCATTTCCAACGCTAAGCTAAAAGAAGGTCTTTCTGAAACATGATATGCTGCGGGAAAGAATGGCGTATCGGGAGGCACATTAGAACTCACACAAAAGTTTAGATTTTTAAAGGGATCTGGTTCGGATAATTTTTTTATAATTTTAGCTCCTGATCGTAGAGCAGATAAGTTAATTCCGTTTTCCGTTGACGCTACATGTAAAGAACTAAAAAATTTCTCTTTTCTTTTTATGAACACAGGTATTTCATTCAACAATAATTTTTCATAAATACCATATTTTTGAATCTCTTCGTCCGCTAATACAGCACAAGAAGCAAAGTAATCAAACTCGTATTTCGATACGATTCGTTCTAAGATAGCTAACTGATCGTGAATCCTCATTAACGTTTCATTCAAATTTCTCGCATACAATTGTTGATCATATGATAATATCGGTTGAGAGCACAACCTTTTAGTCTGAACTTCAATAGCTACATCGTTAAATTGTTGTGTTAAGTCCCTATTGAATGCGTTGAACTTGCTAAGACTCTGCTCCATTACGCTTTCGAGTTCTTTATCCTCGATTAAATATGGTATTTTTTGTCCAATTGTAATAGCTCGAATTTTCATAATGTTTTCATTGGGAAGATTTATTGTTTTACATCTTAATTGATAAAAGAAAAATCACTAATAAGATTTACATCGAAGTCAATAGTTGTTATTTTTTATATCTCATCCAATTTTACTTTTACTTTCGTTTTTTCTTCCACGATTACAGGTTTTACATATTCTCCAGGTTTTATTGGTCCAAGTTTTTCAAGCTCAGATTTGAATTCGGAAATAACTTGAGCAAACTTTTCACCTTCGCCAGCAGATATACTTACTATTTTGACGCGATCTTCGTTTATCCCAGCTTCGCCAAGTATCTCTCTTATGCTTTCGTATCTAGTCGTTGCTTTCATAAAACCAGTATCGTAATGGCAGTCTTGTGGGTGGCACCCTGCGATTAATACGCCATCCGCGCCGTTAAAGAAAGCCTCAAACACTTGCGAAGGATTCAACATTGCTGTACACATTACATGCACAGATCTTACATTACTCGGATAATTTACTTTACTTGTACCAGCAAGGTCTGCGCCCATATAAGAACACCAATTACAGAGAAACGCGATTATTAAGGGTGATTCTTTTTTTTTCTTTAATACCGTTTTGATTTGAACATTTATTTGCGCCTTAGTAAAACCCGGAATGTATAACGCATCAGAATGGCACATTGCGGCACAAGCTCCGCATCCTGTGCAGTTAGCTTGAGTGATGATTAATTTATTATTCTCGATTTTTAAAGCGTTATAGTTACAAATATTTTCACATAATCGGCATAAATCGCATTCATCTGGATTAAAATAGACGATATGAGGGTCTAATTCAACCTCTTTTTTTGAAGTTAAGGCAATAGCCTTCGCAGCTGCGCTTTCCGCCTGAGCTATACTGTTAGGAATATCTTTAGGCCCCTGAATCACGCCTGCTATATATATTCCGTTCACAGAGGTTTCAGAAGGTTTTATTTTCAGATGTTTTTCTAGTAAGAAACCATAGGGGTCTTGTGATATGTTTAATAATTGACTTAATTCTTTTGTGCCCTCTGCAGGTTCGAGCCCTACGGCTAGTACTACGACATCTGCTCTATTTTCGAAAATTGCGTCCTCAATAACATCCTCGCCCCGAATTAATAATTCTCCGCTTTCTGATAAATCGTCTTTTAAAATTGCAGAAATATTGCTTTTTATAAACCTAATCCCAAAAGTTTCTTGGGCTCTATTATAAAATTCCTCACAATTCTTACCCATAGCTCGAATGTCAGTATAATATACATTAATTTTAATTTCAGGATATTCCTTTTTTAATAGAACCGCTTGTTTAATTGCCACATTACAACAAACTTGGCTACAATAATCGTGATTAATTACTTTATTTCTTGAACCTACGCATAATACAAACGACACTTTCTTAGGTACATTTCCACTGGAAGGTCTCGCAAATCTTCCGCGAGTAGGTCCATCGTTGTTAAGCAATCTCTCCAATTGCATAGTGGTGATTACATCAACATATCTTTGATAATTCAATTCGCCTAACAAACTAGGATCAAATGTTTTAAACCCAGTTGCAACTATTATTGTCCCCACTTGAAATTCGATTGTCTCCGCTTTTTGATCGAAATCGATTGCGTCGCGGTCACACGCTAGCTCGCACGCCTTACAGCCGATGCAATACTCTTCTATAATGTTCGGATAGAGCGGTATAGCTTGAGGATAAACAACATCAATTGCTTTTCTGGGAAAAAAAGTATCCTCTACATCAATTGGACAAACATCTCGACAAAGATCAAAACAACCTACGCAAGTCTCCTCGTTAATAAATCGTGGGTGTTTTTTTACTCTTATATCAAAGTTTCCAACATAACCATCTACTTTTTCAATTTCAGAGTATGTAAGTAACTCAATATTGGGGTGATCTTTTACTTCTACCATAAGAGGACCTAATATACAGATCGAGCAATCTAATGTAGGAAAAGTTTTGTCAAAAAGAGCCATGTGACCACCTATTGTTAAGTCTCTTTCAACTAAATATACTTTATATCCAGCATCCGCAATGACTATAGCAGCTTTAATACCGGCAATTCCGCCCCCAATTACCAAAGTTGCTGGATTAACCTTAGCATATTGTACCTCCAAAGGCATGAGAAGTTTAACTTGTTCAATTGCCATTTTGATTTGATCGATTGCCTTTCTAGTAGCTGTCTCGGGTGCGTCACTATGAACCCAAGAGTTTTGCTCTCTAATATTTGCGAAGGATATAAGAAATCTATTGATGCCCGCCTTTTCTATTGTTTTTCTGAACAACAATCCA
>JAUWNA010000499.1 GCA_030612905.1 Promethearchaeota archaeon | reverse complement strand
GAATTGGTAGGAAAAGCGATAACCTTTCCTTCTATTATGTTTTCCACTACAATATCTAGAAAATATTCAATTTCTTCTATTTTTTTTCCCGCTAATTTAATTAAAAAACCCATAATATTCGGATAAAAATATAAATTAATAATAGAAATGAAGTTAGTAATAATTTAAAGATTATTTTTGGTAATTCTCTTGACAACTTAACTCGGCAGCAATTCGTTCCCAATTGTGATCGAGGCGTTCTTGGAGCTCAATTAAATTCTTTTCTGAAAGTTTTGAGAATCTTTTTTGATTCGAAAGATAGTCGATCAAAGGTGTCCTCTTAGAAGGGTCTAAAAGTGGTTTGCTCTTTTTTGAAAGTTTCATTATACCATTTTCAATCTCATATAATATCCAAGAACCCGTTTTAACGGCCAAACGTGCTAGTTCAATTGTATTTTCGGATTGATACCCCCATCCTGGTGGACATGGTGCTAAAATGTGAATATATCTACATCCTTTAATTGATTTTGCTTTCTTAAATTTGTCGTAAAGGTCAAGCGGTTCACTAACACTGCATGTGGCAACATATGGAATCTCGTGAGCTGCCATTATAGCGGGTAGATTTTTCTTGTACCTTTCTTTTCCAAGCGTTGTCGTCGTCGTAACAGCGCCATGAGGCGTGCTTGATGACCTCTGAATACCAGTATTCATGTAAGCCTCGTTATCGTAACAGCAATAAATAAAATCAGAGTTCCTTTCAGCAGCTCCACTTAAACCTTGAATACCAATGTCTGTCGTACCCCCATCTCCAGCAAAAACTAGAGTTGTCATTTCCCCCCATACTTTACCTGGAAATCGATAATCCTTTGCTTTGAAGGCGGCAGACATCCCAGTTGCTGCCGCTGCTGCCGCTGCAAATGCCATGTTTGTAAAGGGAAAGTTTGGTGCTGCTTTAGGCCATAATCCTACTACTACATTTAAACAACTAGCTGGCGATACTAACGCTGTATTAGGTCCTAACGCTTTCATTGCCCATCGTAGGGCAACTTCGAGACCACACCCAGCACAACAAGAATTGCCTGGAAGAAAAAACTCTTCTTGACAAGATTCTAATGCTTCTTTTAATTTTACCATTAACTATTTCACCTCTAATAGTCCGTCCCAATAAGTGCCATAAAGCATATCTTTTGGGAGCTCTCCGGTTTCGTTTAGTTTTATTAACATTTTTAATTGATTTTTTTGTTGTTCTAAAGTAACTTCTCTTCCGCCTAAACCGTTTATCATTGGCAATATTCTAGCGGTACCCTTAACATCGTGTAAAGCTGTTTTTACCTCAGAACTCACGGGTCCTCCCGTTGGGCTTCCAAACGCCGTTGCTCTATCAACTACTCCAAGAAGTGGGACTTTTTTAGCAATTTCAATAATATCTTCAACTGGAAAAGGTCTTAAATACCTTAATTTAACCATACCAACTTTATATCCTTCTTCTCTCAAATCATCAACTGCTTGTTCCATTTGTAGAGCTAAGTCCCCATAAATTACCATTCCTATATCTGCCCCATCCATTTTATATTCTTGAATTAAACCATTTCCGTAATTTCTACCAAAGGTCTTTTCAAAATCTTTTGCTACACTCTTGATTTTCTCTTTAGCTCTAATCATGGCATCGTGGATCTTCATTCTGAATTCGTAATAGAATCCCGACGGCATGATGAGATTTCCAAACATTAGAGGCCTTTCCGGATCAATCCACATATGAGGCCATCCCTTTTCATCTGGCAAAGGTGGTAAAAATGAATCAACTAGATCTTGTTCTTCAATTATTACAGGTTTAGACGTGTGAGATAATATAAATCCTCCATACGCGACGAACTTAGGCAATAAAACCTCGTAATCTTCGCTTATCTTATAGGACATTAATACTTCGTCGTAAATTTCTTGATGAGTCGCACAAAACGCAGTCATCCATCCAGTGTCCCGACAACTAATAACATCTGTAAAATCAGCCCATATATTCCATGGTGGAGCTGCTCCCCTTGATGCGATGGTAGTGACAATTGGTAATCTGGACCCACTAGCCCAATGAAGCATTTCAAACATGTAAAAAAGACCCTGTCCTGCCGTTGCTGTAAAAGTTCGAGTTCCAGCCATACTTGCTGTAATTACTGAGGCCATTACAGAATGTTCAGACTCCACTTTTATGTATTGAGTTCCTGGCATTAATCCATTATCAACAAACTCAGATAATTTTTCTACTACTGTTGTTTGAGGCGTAATTGGATAAGCACTTATTACTTGAACCCTAGC
>JAUWNA010000014.1 GCA_030612905.1 Promethearchaeota archaeon | reverse complement strand
CGATTATCCCAGACTAATTTCTTTGGGTTTAAAGAAGTACATTAATTTATCTCAAGAAAAATTAGCTAATTTTAAGCATGAAATAATTGGAGATACCAATGAGACTGAGAAAATAGACTTTTATAAGGCAATGACAATTATTTGTAAAGCTTTGATTAGTTATGCTCATAGATATTCAGAACATGCCAAATTACTTTCTGAAAGTGTGGATAATAAAGAAAGAAAGCTAGAATTAGAAAAAATCGCTGAAACTTGTAATAACATTCCAGAAAATCCCCCAAATAATCTTCAAGAAGCGATCCAATTTATTTGGTTTATCCACCTAGCGCTCCATTTAGAAAATTTCGAACATGGAATTTCTTTTGGACGAATGGATCAGTATCTATTGAAATTCTATGATGGGAACGAGGAATTTGCTATAAAGTTGATTAAAAATTTATTTCTAAAGACCAATGAAGTAATTGCATTGTACGACAGTGTTGCCACTCAATATTTTGGAGGTATGGCTACTACTCAAAATGTCCTAATTAGTGGTATTGATAAAAATGGTAAGGATTCCACAAATATTCTTACCTATCTTTTTCTTGAAGCGTTAGATCAAGCAGCAGTTCCAAGTCCAAACTTGGTTGTGAGATTAAATAGAAACACTCCTACTGCTATTATTAAAAAAATAGCTGCTATATTAGCCAAAGGTAAAAATGTCATTGGTTTATACAATGATGAATTAGTAGTACAAAGTTTAATAAATTGTGGTATATCACTAAAGGAAGCGCGTGATTATGGCGTTGTGGGTTGTGTTGGATTATCTACGTCAGGTTCTTCTTACGATAATACCGGAGCCGTTTTCTTGAACTTACCAAAGGCTTTAGAACTTGCTTTAGGGATAGATAAATCAATTGTTAGTAAATATATTGATAATAATACTGATTCTAACAAATTTAAATCAATAAAAGATATTTTAGATGTCTTTGAAATTAAACTTAAAGCGTTGATGAAAATGGCAGCAACAGCTGCAAATGCTTATCAGGAAGCACATAAAATATTAAAACCAACTCCATTGATGTCACTTTGTATTAAAGGAAGTTTTGAGAAAGGAATTGATGTGAATGAAGGCTCAGCTAAATATAATTTTTCAGGTATTCATGTGACAGGCTTTACCGACATAGTAGATTCAATAGCTGCAATAGATTGGGCAGTTTTTAAGGAAAAGAAAATAAAAATGGAAGTTTTAATCAATGTTTTAAAGAATAATTTTAGGGGGAGTAAGGATATCCAAAGCTATCTTATTTATAAGTGCCCGAAATATGGAAGTGATGATGATAATGCAGATGTTTACGCTAAAAAAACTATTGAAATACTTGCTCAATCTGTAAAGGGGTTAAAAAGTGCTCGAGGTGGCGATTATAGGGTGGGGATTCATGCAATGACGACTCATGTTGGTTTTGGCATATTCACGGGAGCTCTTCCATCTGGCAGAAAAAAGGGAAAACCATTAAATAGGGACATCGCTCCTGGATTCACGGGAGAAAAAGGGATCACTTCCGCTATTAATAGCATAACTAAAATTAACCACGACCTTCTAACAAATGGTGTGGCATGCACTCTTAATATTGATCCTAATATTGTATTATTAGACCATGGAAAGATTTTCGAATCAATACTAAGAACATACGTAAAATTAAATGGTTCGCATTTACAATTTAACTCAATTTCTCTAGAAACCCTTAACGAAGCTCAAAAGTATCCAGATATATTCAAAGATTTGATGGTTAGAGTATCAGGTTACAGTGCTAGGTATACAGAACTACCAAGAGCTGTTCAAGATGACATCAAAGCACGATATTGTTATTCTAAATTCTAAAGATTTGCACCACTAAAGTCTTACTATAACAAATAAACATTCTATCAGCTGCACAAAGACAATAAAAATAAGTTTGATTTACTATCTTGATGTATTTACATTCAATATATTAAAATTATAAAATGAATTAAACAGTTTATAGTAGTAGTATATTATTCTTAAATGATTTATTATGTACAATTTCGATTATAAAGAATTAGGATTAAAATGTGGCTTAGAAATTCATCAACAGCTTGATACAGAAACTAAACTGTTTTGTAGATGCCCAAGTAAACTTCAAGGCACTAGAGAGCCAGACTTTAATATAATGAGGTATATGAGACCCGTTTTGGGAGAAATGGGTACATTTGATAAAGCTATGCTGACAGAATATAAAAAGGGTAATACTATCATCTATGAAGGTTATAACGATGTAATTTGTACTTATGAGTTAGACGATACTCCCCCGTTTTCCTGTAATGAGGAAGCTAGAAAAATTACCTTAGAATTAGCTTTACTTCTTAATGCAAATATTATTGAAGAGATGCATGTAAGTAGGAAAAATTATCTTGATGGAAGCGTCCCTTCTGGGTTTCAGCGCACAATGATTTTGGGAACAGATGGATATATAACTTTGAAGAAAGGTAAAAAAATCAGAATCGCTATATTAAGCTTAGAAGAAGAAGCTGCTAGGAAAATTAAAACTGAAAATAGAACTAATTTTTACAGATTAGATCGCCTTGGAATTCCATTAGTAGAAGTAACAACACAACCGGATATAAATACACCTGAAGAATGTAGAGAATGTGCTGAAAGGATTGGATTATTACTGTGGATGACTAATGTAAAAAAAGTTCTTGGCTCAATCAGGCAAGATGTTAATGTAAGCATTAAATCCGGAACCAGGATTGAAATTAAAGGAGTTCAAAAATTGAGTTGGATAACCATATTGATTAATCATGAAATTTCACGTCAACTTAACCTAATAGAGATTAGAGAAGAATTAAAGAATCGAAAAGTAAGTGAAAAGGACATCCCTCAGGAGCCCGTAGATTTAACTAGATTAATGGGAAAAACGGGATCAAAGTCCATTGCAACTGGTATAAAATCGGGAAAAAAACTCTATGGTTTAAATTTTAAAGGTTTCAAAGATATTTTTGGAAAGGAGCTAATGGAGGATTATAGGTTCGGTACCGAAGTAAGTAGTAAGGTAAAAGTTATTTCAGGCCTAAAGGGGATTATTCATTCTGATGAAAAATTAGAAAATTATAATTTTTCTCAAGATGAAATAAAAAAAATCCAAAATAAGTTGAATTCAAAAGAAAAAGATTGCTTTGTTTTAGTTTTGGGGACTATTAAAGAACTTAAAAAAGCAATAGATATAATCATTAATCGGATAAAGTACGTTTTTAAAGGTGTTCCGCCTGAAACAAGAAAAGCACTTGATAATGGAAATACGGAATTCTTGAGAGAATTACATGGTGGGGCGCGTTTATATCCTGATACAGATTCACAAGCAATAATGAATACAGTAGAAGAAACTAAAAAAATTCAAAAGACTTTACCTAATTATCCTTGGGATATAATTGAAGATTATGCTAAAATGTACAAAGTTGAACAGAGTTCCATTAAAAAATTAATTTTTAATGGGCAGTTATCTCTATTTGACAGCTTAATAGATATTTACCCAGCGAAACCTTCAATAATCATAACAACATTATTAAACACAGCAAAATCAATTAAGCGGGAAGGAAAAATAATAGAAAATATAACTAATGACGACTATAGAAAAATATTCCTAGAATTGAAAAATAAAAAAATTGGAAAGGAAGCTATCGAAGATATAATGAGATTAAAAGCAGATTCTCCAAATCTCACTATTGAGCAATCAATCATGAATCTAAATCTTGAAAGTCTCTCAATTGAAGACTTAAAAATAATAATTAATGAAATAGTAATTAAAAACTTAAAAATCATTAAAGAAAGAGAAATGAGATCCATGGGACCACTAATGGGAGAAGTGATGAAAAAAGTCCGGGGGAAAATAGATGGTGAGATCATTTCTAAAGAATTGAAGACACAGATATCAAACAAATTAAAGGAGATGAAATAAGTGAAAGATAAACTAAAAGGATATAAAGGCAAATCTATAGATCTTTTAAAAAAGTATACAATAGAGATCTGGGACATCATTCAAATCACTACAAATAAAACACAATTAGAAGGAATATTAATGCCAAGAAGCGAATATTCTGCTCCTGATTTTATAGAAATCAAGTTAGAAAACAACTATAATGTTGGAATAAATGTTTCTGAAATAGAAAATATAAAAAAAATTGGAAAAAGAGAAGCTAATTACAAACTTCCAGAAAAAGAATTTCCGTACAATAAAGATTTGCCTAAGCTTCAATTATTAGGAACTGGAGGAACGGTTGCTTCAAGGTTAGATTATACGACTGGGGCTGTTATACCTTCTTTTACACCAAGTGAGTTATTTAGTTCCGTTCCTGAATTGGCAGAAATTTGTAATCTTGATTGCGAAATTGTTTTTGAGATACTATCAGAAAATATGAAATTTGAATATTGGCAAAAATTAGCAGAAAAAGTTAAACAAGCCGTAGATTCTGGTTTTGATGGAGTAATTATAGGACATGGAACAGATACTATGACATTCACTAGCGCCGCTTTAGCTTTCATGTTAAAAGATTTATCTATTCCAGTTGTGTTAACAGGGAGTCAAAGAAGCTCCGATCGCCCTTCTTCTGATGCTGCTTTAAATCTGATAAATGCTGCTACTGTAGCTGCTTCTGATATAGCTGAGGTTGTAGTAACTATGCTAGGTTCTCCTTCACATGATTATGGATTAATTCATAGAGGAACTGTAGTAAGAAAAATGCACTCCTCAGTAAGAGATACTTTTCGTACTATTGATGATATTCCGTTAGGAATGGTAAGGAACAGGAAGATTAAAACATTTAAAAATAATTACAGAAAACGAAGTCGATCTGAAACTACTATCAATACGAATTTTGAGAAGAAAGTAGCTCTCATTTATTCTTATCCTGGAATGGAAAATGAACAAATTGAATTTTATATAGATAGAGGTTATAAGGGTATAGTGTTTGCTGGAACAGGGCTTGGGCATGTCAGCACAGATGTTTATAACGCTATTGAAAGAGCTATTCAAGAAGGAATTACTATTCTTATGACCACTCAAGCTTTACATGGTTTTGTAGGAATGAATGTGTATTCCACTGGGAGAGAATTACAACATTTAGGCGTAATTCCTGGTAGGAACCTCTTACCCGAAGTTGGGTATGTTAAATTAGGTTGGGTACTAGGCCAAACAAACGATCTGAAAGAAATCAAAGAGCTATTGTTAACTAACATTGCTGGGGAATTTATAGATAGAGAAGTTCCAATCGCTTTTAATTATAATATAGACGAGTTATTGAAAAATAAAAAATTATGATTTGTTTCTCTTGTTTTATCTTAAAACTGAATAAATTCTAACTAAAATAATAAAAAATTTAAACTTTTATTAATTAGATATTACTAATTCGATATAGTAAGTGATCTTTATGGGAAAGCGTATATTAGCTCAAAGAAAAGGATACGGCCATTTATGGGCTCGATCTCCAAGTCACCGACATGTAGGAAAGGTAAAGTATCGTCCCTTCAAGAAAAATGAAAAATTGTTAAAATTTAAAGTGATTGAATTCGTTCACGCTCCAGGTAGAGGGGCTCCAATAGCAAGAATTAAGTATGATGATGGAGAAAAAGGCTTATGGCTCCCTCCAGAAGGAATTTACGAAGGACAGGAATTTATTCAGTCTAAAACGGGATATGGCCAAGAAGTAAAAGTCGGAAATATCTTACCTGTGAAAAAAATCCCCTTAGGGACTCTCATATTCAATATTGAGGGAACTCCCTTCGATGGTGGCAAGTTTGCACGCGCCTCTGGCGTTGCCGCCATTGTAAGGAATAAATCGGGTAACAACATTGAAGTTTTATTTCGATCTAAAAAAACTAAATGGTTTAATGAAAATTGCCTTTGTACCGTTGGAGTTGTTGCTGGTGGTGGAAGAACCGACAAACCGTTTTTAAAAGCAGGTAATAAACACCATTATGTAAGATCTAAAGCTATTAAATGGCCGGTTGTTCGCGGAGTCACAATGAACGCAGCAAGTCACCCCTATGGAGGGGGTGCAAAACAAAGTCCTCATAAACCAACAACAACCTCGCGAAATGCCCCTCCCGGTAGAAAGGTGGGACAAATAGCCGCTAGGAGAACAGGTCATCAGAACTAAAATCTTATTTTCAAAATTTTTTAATAAAAAGTTATATTTAGATTAAATTTTCGTAGATTCTCGCTTTTTAATAGAAATTTAAAAAAAGAATAATAATTGATCATAGATTATTTCTATTATAGAAATAAAAGATCAATAAGTTAGCTATGGATCATAAATTTATTATTAATCCAATTGAAACTCGTTATCGAACTAAAATAGCTGAAATTTTTACAGAAGAAAAAAAATTAGAGAATTGGTTAAAAGTTGAAGCCGTATTAGCAAAAGCACATGCTAAATTGGGCAATATCCCTCAAGAATCCGCAGATGAGATATGTAAGAAAGCTAATTTGAACTATGTTAAATTAAATCGGGTAAAAGAGATTGATAATGAAATTCATCACGATTTAATGGCTATGGTTAAGGCTTTATCAGAACAATGTGAAGGAAATGCTGGAAAATACATCCATTTGGGGGCAACAAGTTACGATATTGAAGATACAGCAACAGGATTACAGTTAAAAGAAGCTATAATATATATCACTAATTCTTTAAAAAAGCTTTTAATAGAACTAATAAAAGTTATACAAGATAAGAAATCGCTTGTTTGTATAGGACGAACTCACGGACAACACGCTATTCCAACTACATATGGGATGAGGTTCGGCGTGTGGGCATATGAAATAGATAGACATTTAGATAGATTAGAAGAAACTCTAAGTCGTATATCGTATGGTAAAATGTCGGGCGCCGTAGGAAATATGGCGAGTTTCGGAGAGAACGGTATTGAAATTCAGAATTTCATAACGAAAGAGCTTGGATTAAATCCAGCTTTGATCACGAACCAAATAATTCAGAGAGATCGCCACGCTGAAGTCCTCTTTTTAACAACGTTGATAGGACAATCACTAGCTAAAGTCGCAAGGCAATTTCGAGTGCTCCAAAGAAACGAAATCGCTGAAATGTTTGAACCTTTCAAAAAGACTCAAGTAGGAAGCTCGACGATGCCTCATAAGAGAAATCCCCATAAATCTGAACGAATTTGTAGTTTAGCTAGAGTTTTAAAATCCAATATTATACCTGCTTTAGATAATATAATATTAGAAGATGAAAGAGATTTAACGAATTCTGCTAACGAAAGGATAATTTTTGCTGAAAATTTCATACTGTTAGATTTTATGATAATACAATTAACAAGTATTATCCAAGAAGTCGAATTTGATGAGGAAAGAATAGAAGAAAATTTAAATCTTACCAAGGGAGCTTGTCTATCTGAAAAAATCATGTTAAATTTAGTTGAAAAAGGTATTGGAAGACAAGAAGGGCATGAAATTTTAAGAAAAGCAGCAATAAAAGCAAAAAAAGAAAATCGTTTTATTAAAGAAATCTTATTAGAAAATGAAAAAATAACCGAAAGTTTTACAAAAGACGAAATTGACGATTTGTTAAATCCGCATAACTACATAGGAAAATCTATTGAGCTTTTAGAAAAATTATTAAAATTTCTGAAAAATAAACATAATTTGTAAAAATGTCTGACGAAAAAGATATATATTCTCAATTAGGGGTTTCCTCAAAAAAGGAAGATGTTCATAAAGCAATCCAATCCCTTGATAAAGGATTATTCCCCGGAGCATTTTGTAAAATAGTACAAGATGTAGGTAGGAGAGATGATTATTGTTCAATTTTTCATTCCGATGGCGCAGGGACAAAAGCAAGCTTAGCTTATATGTATCATAAAGAAACGGGCAAAATATCTGTTTTTAAGGGGATTGTAAGAGATGCTCTTGTTATGAATATTGATGATATGTTATGCGTTGGAGCTACTGGAAATTTTTTTATATCTAATAATATCGGTCGAAATAAACGATTAATCTCGGGCGAAGTAATTAATACAATAATTAAAGAATATTTTAATTATAGCAAAAAGCTATCTGAATTTGGTCTAAATGTCGTAATGTGTGGTGGCGAAACTGCTGATGTAGGAGATATTGTAAAAACTCTACTAGTTGATGCCTCAGTTTTTACTAGTATGAAAAGAGAAGATATTATTAATGCTGAAAACATCAAGGCAGGAGATGTGATAATTGGATTAGCTAGCGATGGAAAAACATCTTATGAAGACGAATTTAATAGCGGAATAGGAAGTAACGGATTAACCCTAGCTAGACATGGGGTTCTATCTCATGCTTATTATAAGAAATTCACTGAATGTTATGATCAAAACCTTGATGAACAATTTATCTTTTTTGGGAATTATCAACTTACCGATAAGATAAAAGGATTGAGTTTGACTGTTGGAGAAGCTTTATTGTCTCCGACTAGAACTTATGCTCCATTATTGTTGGATGTACTAAAAAAATATAGAGAGGAAATTCACGGAATGATACATAACACGGGAGGGGGCCAGACGAAAATCCTCAATTTTGGTAAGGGTATAACTTATCTTAAAAATAATCTTTTTAAAATTCCCAAAATATTTGAAATTATAAAAAAATCTTCAGAAACTTTATGGAAAGAAATGTATCAAGTGTTTAATATGGGTCATAGAATGGAAATTTGTTGTGACGAGTCAATTGCTAAAGAAATTATAGATATTGCTAAAAAATACGATATCGAATCAAAGATCATCGGGCAATGTGAAAAATCGTCTTATAAGAACAAAAACCAATTAGAAATAAAATCAGAATTTGGATCTTTTAATTACAATTAAATTCATTTAAAAAAAATATAATGTGATTAAAATTTTTGATGTAATTTGTATAGGAGCCGCCCTTGTTGATATGGTCGCTCAAGTAGTAAGACACCCTGCTGAAGATGATGAAGTATTCGTATCAAACTTAACTTTATTATCTGGTGGAGCAGCAGCTAATACTGCTTATGCTTGTGCGAAAATTGGATTATCAACAGCGTTCATTGGAAAGTTAGGGAGTCACGATACTTTTGGCAACAAAATAGTTAACGATTTCAAAGAAGTAAATGTTGCTACTAAGTTTATTAAATATTCTGAGCACTATAGAACTGGTTCTGCTTATATTGCTTTAAATGAAAAAGGAGACCGAAGAATATATGCTCATAGTGGTGCCGCAAATTATCTTTCAAAGGAAGATCTTTTAGAAAAAGAATTGAAAAATACAAAAATAATTTTCTTAAGTAGCTTAAAAAATATAGAACCGTTTATTGAAGCTGCTATTATTGGTAGAAACAACAAAATACCCGTTATTTTAAATCCAGGTATGTTAATCATCGACCAAGGTTTAGAGAACATTAAAAATTTGCTGGAGAAAATTGATATATTAATCCTTTCTCAAAATGAATATACAACTCTTTTGGATATAGAAGAATCTGATTTAAAAGAAGATTTAATCCAAGAAAAATCGAGCACCCTATTCAATTTAGGTATACAAGTTATTATTACTACATTAGGCAAAAAAGGAGCATTATTACTAACCAGCAGTAGAGCAGAACTTCTACCTCCAATAAATTTAAATAGTTTAATCGATACTACTGGGGCTGGTGACGCATTTTCAGCGGGATTTATTTATGGTTTTGTTCGAAACAAAAATTTAAAATTTGAACACCTTAAAAATAACGTAAAAATTGGTAATTTTGTAGCTGGAAATTGTATACAAGAATTAGGAGCAAGAAATGGGATTCCAAGTAGAGAGGACTTAATTTTTTTTTTGAATGCTACAAATAAAAAAATTTAAAATATTTCGATTTAATTATTTGTTATTCATTGAACTTGTTGGTAGAGATAGATAAACTATGAGAAGATCTGAAAGCCCTTTAAAAATAATTTTTTTTCAACGATTATATTATTTATTCGAAGTTCTAATTATTTTTCTTGGGATCTTTGTTTTTATGTTAATTCCTTCTCTTCTACTACCTTCCTTTATCCATATTAATTCCATAATTTTTGAACCTCTTTTTTTTATATTGAGAGCGGCAATTATTATCTTTGCGATTCCTTTATTTCTATATTTGTCAAATTTTATAATGTCGCCTCGAAGAAAAAGATTAATCTTAGAAGAGGATATCAGCCCTTCAAAGAAGATTTTAACTTTGTTTAATATTACAAAAAAGAATTTTAAATATCAGCTTTTATATGGAATATTATTACTTTTTTTAATTTTTATACCATTAGATTTTTTTACATATTTCTTTTTACCTGAAATGTTATCTTATTTATCCACAGTTTTGAACCCTACGGCGGAGTTTTCTTACAACTCTTATTTTATGGAGAATTATTACGTTTTTCTTATATCTGTTATTATAATACAAATTTCTGTCGCTATATATGAGGAAACATTATTTAGAGGTTTTTTAGCTAATAGAGGAAGTGATTACTTAAAAAAAATGTCTGCGGTAATTATAACTTCCTTTTTTTTTGGTTTAGGACATTTTAGTTATATTTTTACGATACCTAGTACCGGGTTACCAATAATTTTTCCTATCATATGGTTTTTACAGACTTTTTTCGTAGGAATTATTCTTGCGATGCTGGTTTTAAGACGACGTTGGATATTTCCAGTAATTTTTGCTCACGCAGTAAATAATATCATTTCAGCTCATTCAATTTGGAATTTTATCAATGGTAACGATTATTCATTAATGAGCTTCAATGTTTACATTCCATTATTAATTATCAGTATAATTTTGTTTGTTTGGCAATTCTCTCGAATTAAAGAAAGTCTATCAATAGGTTTTAAAGAATTTTTTTCATATTTCAAAAACGATAATGAGATTGGAGAGAATTGGTTAGGAAAAATTGTTAGGATAATGATGGATTTTTTATTCGGTTTGATTATTTTTACTATTGGAGTAATTATTTTGTAGCGAAAAAAAAAAATGGTAAAATTAGGAATAATTTCAGATACTCACATAACAAAGAATGATGAGCCTAATCTAATTAAATCACTAATTAATCAATTAAAAGAAGCTTTCGAAGGCGTTGACGAAATCATACATGCTGGAGATGTATGTGAACCTTTTTTCTTAGAAGATTTGAAAAAAATCGCTCCAATCAGATGCGTAAAAAGCGATTTAGATGAAATAATGGGATTAGAGACATTTATTAAATTCCATGTTGAAAATTATAACATAGGCGTAATTCACAAGAAACCTGATAATTTAGAAGACTTTTTCAAGCAAAATAACCTCCACATCCTCATTTTTGGACATACACATCAGCCGCTCATAACGGGTACGCCGTACAATACTCTATTAATTAATCCGGGAAGTCCTACAAAACCTAAAGCACCTATTCCAAAAAAAGGCTTTGAAAAACCTATATCGAGACCAAGCGTAATAACGTTAAATATCGATGAAGATAATATTTTATCGACATTTATAATAAACATAAAAAAGACATAAGGCAAAATTTAATACCAAATTGTTCATAATATTTATAATATTAAAGTTAAGCGAGAATTTTTATAAAATTGTTTAATAATACTTAATAAGTGAATATTTCTTATGGTAAGCAGACTTGATCAAGTTCTCAAAGAATTAAATGATAACGGTAATTTTAGAGCCTCTCTTCTTGCTACAAATGCAGGACTAGTTTTAGCATCGCAAAAATCAGAAGACATTGATGAGCGGGTTGTTGCGGCAATGGGTTCATTATTAAGTGATGCTGCATCAAACGCGTCTGAGGAAATGAATTTATCTGAACTTTCTAGTATAAAGATTAAATATTCAGAAGATTTTATTATTTGTCGAAATATAATTATGTCAGATAAAAAAACGCAGTTCATTTTAGCGGTTCTATCAAAAAGCCCGGAATCCAATGAAATTGAATCTTATTACGACCAACTCATCGACTGGGCGGTTGAAAACGCTACACCAGATTTAGAAAAGTTATCTTCCATTTAAGAAACATCAATTTTTCTAATACTTCTCTTTTCTTACTAAAAATCTTATAATATCTTATTTTGTAATCGAATTGTAGAATTCGCTTACTTCATGTGCGATATTTTCTTCAAATCCCGAGTAAAAGTGGTCGGCTCCATTAATAATCCTATACTTTTTTGGTTCGAAATAGAAATTATAGTGGCTTTCAAAATTTTCATAGAGTGCTATAGTATCTCGATTCCCTTGAATAAATAATTTTGGTTTTTTAGTCTGAGAAAGCTTTTTAAATTTTGAGCCCATAAAATCCCAAGGAAAAGAAATCGCACAATAACCAATTATTTTCTCAGAAAAATTTACAACAGAACACCCAATAGCGGCGCCGTAGGAATAACCACAGATTATTATATTTCCAATACTTTTCTCATTTATTAAAAAATCAATACAAGCTTTCACATCGCTTAACTCACCCTTTCCACTAGTATGACTTCCTGTTGAACTTCCTACTCCCCTGAAATTAAACCGCAAACATGAAATTTTATTTTGAACGCACATATTAAAGACGCTAGATACGACATTGTTATACATATTGCCCCCATATTTTCCCTTCTTAGGGTTTTAAACCCAGAAAAATTGAGGATGTGGGTGACAAATTAAAACAACTGACTGAGAAATATTTGTATTCAACTGAAAAAACTCGGCTTCAAGTCTATTTTCATTAGTTTCAATAATTATTTTATCAATGCCATGCATAATTTTAATTAGTGTTTAATCTATAATATATAATAATAATACTGCTTAAAGAATCTGATAAAAATGAGTTTTAATCGCATTTTAATTGAAAAAAAAATAAGAGAGTTTTTACACGAAGATTGTATGTTTATTGATATTAGTTCAAAATCAATCCCTAAGAATTCAATTTCGTCCGCCAAGATTATTGCTAAAAGTGACGGGTATTTATCGGGTATAGAAGAAATCGAGATATTATTTCATGTTTTGGATGTTGATGTTACTCTCAGGAAAGAAGATGGCGATCAAATCCAAAGTGGAGATGTAATAGTAGAATTACGTGGAAAAACTAAAGATATCTTGTTAGGCGAAAGAGTGGGTTTAAATCTTATGAGCCATATGAGTGCAATTACCTCAACAACGCGTAAATTTGTTAAGATAATTGAGAAATCTGGGAAAATAGTTAAAATAGCATGTACTAGAAAAACTCTTCCCGGTTTACGATTGTTTGAAAAAAAAGCCGTAGATTTTGGAAAAGGAGATACGCATCGTTTTAACTTAGATGATATGGTGCTTTTAAAGTCAACACACTTAAAATTTTATAACGGAAATGTCGCAGAACTTCTCAAAAATGTGAAAAACAACGTTAGTTTCACAAAAAAGATAGAAGTTGAAGTGGAAAAAGTTGAGGATGTTCTAATTGCCGTACAAAACGGAGCAGACATAATAATGTTAGATAATATGAATCCTGATAGCGTTCAAGATGCGATTAATTTACTCAAAAAGCATAATTTACGCGAAAATATTACAATTGAAGTTTCTGGAAATATTATGCAAGATAACATAGTTGATTATTTAATTTCCGAGCCCGATATAATAAGTACAAGCGTGCTCACGCAAAAACCTACAGAATTTGTAGATTTTTCACTTCGATTTGATTAAATATAAATTAATTAATCGATTATAACTTCGTGGATTGAGCTTATTATGTCTTTAATCTTAGAAATAGCATGATAAAGATCTTTTATAACACCAAATTCACCAACGGCTAAAACTATTTCAATTTTTTTTTCTGCTATTCTCCAATCGGTGACGGCTTTAATAATGGCGTGAAATTTGTGATAAAGTTCAGAAATTTCATCCGCAATAGGTTCTTTAAACGGATAGACAAGATTTATCGTCATAATTCGATATCCTTCTAAATTTTCAAATTTTTCATAGTTTTCAATGAATTTTATTATTGAATCTCTTAATGCTTCGCTTTTTGAACTAAATCCGCTCTGATTTCGAACTTTTTCAAACCTAACTAACAAGTCATCGCTAATTTGAAGAGATATAATTTTCATTATATATTTTATAAGACTATTTCATAAATAAGTGTATAAAATTTCTATTAAACAAAATAATTTTAGAGAAATTTAGTATATAGTATAATGTATAAAAATAAAAAAAATCCTCATTAGAGGATGACTCAACAATTAAATCCTCTTTATATTGTTAATTTCTTATAGTTTCTAAAATCCCTCTAAAGTCAACTTTTCCCGATCCCAGTGGTGGATGATTATCAGAATACCGGCAATAAATGTAAAAAAGAATAGAAAATATGTGATGCTCTTATTAAAAACATCCATTTATGGTATGATATATGGTTGACCAGGCATTTTTCTCACTCTATTTGTTAAATGAAATTAATATCTCCTTCTTTAAAATTTGAAACCGAATATAAATGTTTATACTTAGTTTCTTCAAAACCAATTAATTAATTGATAATATTTATTTAAACCCCTAAAAAAATAAAAAGCGAAAAACATTAATTATCGAACTCTCAAATCGTATTTGAGGATTATTAAATAAACATTTATTTCAATGTAGAATAAAATTATTCTAAATTAATATTTTCATTAAAAATTCTTTAAGAAGATAATGCAAGTTTTCAGAAGATAAATTATTAAAAGGAATTGAGAAAATCTTAAACATAAATCTATGATTTAGCATAAAATATTATATTAAAATCAATATATGCAATTATTGTAGCCTTACACTAGATCTGAGGGAAAGATTGCGTTTACTAATAGGTTTTGAAAGTCCTTAACTTTCAGAAGGTCTCCGTATTTATCTATTATGAGATTTGTTCCTAGATTATACGAGAAAACAGTAGTTGAATATACTGGATTATATATTAATTTTAATTGATTTTTAATGTTTTCTTGACTAAAGATTTCAAAACTGGTTGCGTACCGAATTAATCTCTCCTCGCTCCACCCGTCAATAAGCGCGTAATATGCAAGATTATACAAAAAAAGATGAGTTTTTCCTTTTACTTTGTTTTGTGCCATTAGTACATCAAGAGAATCTTCTTTTGACGAGTCTGGACAAAATTCTCGTAAACTAATTTCTGCTTGGTCTCGATAAGAAAAAAGCACATTAACTGCTATATTCGCTATACCTTCGCTGATTATTAACTTGGGGGAATTTAGTAGCAGGATTGAGTGTTCGAATTGATTTGACTCGCGATATAGCTTCTGTTCTTTGACAACAAATTCTGTATGATGGCCGGGGTATCCTT
>JAUWNA010000374.1 GCA_030612905.1 Promethearchaeota archaeon | reverse complement strand
GTCGGAAATCATTCGTATTCCTCCACTTCTAAGAACAAATTTTTTTCTAATCTCTAAATTTGGTGATTACTCTTCAAATATTGAAGTGAAGATTCTTTTATTTATATATTAGTATAATTATAGGTTTTTTTCGTAACGATTATACAAACAAATAAGATAAATTTCATTTTTAAAATCAGAGAGTAAAAAAGATTTTGAATTTTGAATATTCAATAACTATTGGCCCAGCTAATATCGAGTTCATCCAATTTTATTTTTGAAGGAACGCCATTTTTGTCCCAACCCATCATTTCGTAGTAGATTTTTTTAGCTTCACTAAAATTTTCTAAATCGATAGATGTTTCAGCTAGAGCTCCTGTAGTGTGAGGTTGGAAAAATCTATCTGGTAAACGATCGTCATCACTCGTAAATCCTTCTCTTAAGTTAAATATTCGGGTCATATTCATTATTCGCTCGCCTACTTTCATCAATTCGAAAGTTGATGTATTCCAACCAGTAACTGCTCTAACTATTTCTGTTTGCTCAAATGAATTCCACGGCACAAAATAACACATTACGAGAGCATTAACTAAAGCACCCCAATTCATCTGATATATTAAGGCTCGAACCTTTTTTGCGCTCAAATCATCAAGTCGGAGTGGTGTTAAAATTCCAAACGTATTTAAATTTGCCATCGAACCTTCATTTGCAATAACTGTATCGTGGAGATTATGCATGTGTTCTGCTCCTGTAGGTGAGATCGTGTATCCAAGCCCCAATCCTTGCTTTAATCGTGGTTCGTGCATCGGAAGTTCCTGCCCCTTCACATGGATAGCGAATTCTTGCGCTCCGTTTTGAATTCTTTCGGCGGCTCTTTTTACGCCATCAGCTAAAATATCTCCTAAACCTTCTCGCTTAGCAATTTTTTCAATCATTTGAAGCATGGCTTCGGAATTACCAAACTTTAAAATTATCCCTCCAGTATCGGACTCATTTAAAATTTTATTTTCAAAGCACTCCATGGCAAAACTAATGCTCATACCAGTAGAGATCGTATCAATTGAGTACTTATTACAAAGTTCATTAGCCTTACACACTGCTTTAAGGTCGTAAATTCCGCAATTAGAGCCGAAAGCGGCAAGCGGCTCGTATTCTGGACCTCCATACTCTGGATCTACGACCCACGGTTCTTTAAATTGTACGACTTTTTTGCATTTAATTGGACATGCAAAACAAGTTTCCATTTTTAGATTAATTTCTTCCTTGTTAATTTGTGGGTCTAGTGTTTTTGCGCTACTAATTCCTCCCGCTTTAAAATTGCGAGTCGGAAGGTTCCCCATAGAGGCAAACATTTCCATTACACCTCCACCAGTTCCATGTGAGAAATAATCTTTATAATATTTCAAGTAGCTATTACTAAATGAATTCCTTAATTCTCTTAATTTTTCCTTGTTCGCCACTTTAGGTCTCTTATTACCTCTTACAACTACGGCTTTAAGGTTTTTAGAACCCATGACGGCCCCCATACCAGTTCGACCCGCAGCGCTACGAAGATCGTTTATCACACAAGCATAACGCACTAAACTCTCGCCTCCTGGGCCAATCTGACTTATACGCACAAGTTTATCGTCTAATTCTTTTGTTATTATTTTTTGAGCTTCACCGGTTGTTTTTCCCCAGATATGGCTAGCGTCTCTTATTTCTACATTACCATCTTTTATCCAAATAAAAATTGGGCTTTTTGCTTTTCCCTCAACGATTATTGCATCGAAACCAGCTTTTTTCAACTCTGGCCCCCAATATCCCCCCACTTCAGCTTCACCAAATCCATTTGTTAAGGGTGATTTTGCGCCGATGCTATTTCTCCCCGCTCCTGCAATAGATACTCCCGTTATAGGACCCGTAGCAAAAACTAACTTATTTTCTGGACCAAGAGGATCTATGTTAGGTTTTAATTCTTTTAGAAGATAATACGCAACAAAACCCTCTCCACCAATATATTTCCTATAGAATATCTCTTCAGGATTTTCTACGCTAATCTTATCATTTGATAAATTAACTCTTACTATTTTGTCACTATAGCCAAATTCCATCTTTAAACCTCTATTTAATAAAATTTTGATTATTCTAAAAATTTATTATTCATAAACATAAATTATTTGATAAAACAGATTTTTTAGCTAAGTATGAATAAATAAATTTCCAAAAAAATGAGAGGTATAATTTAATGGAAACGGATGATTTTCTTAGGTGTTTATCTTGTGGCAAAAAAATGGGTTCAAAATCAATAATTGGAAGGACTCTGTGCCCAGATTGTTTGTTAAAATTAGAGTTTAAAACGGAAGATTTGGATTACAGCGAAATTAACAAGTATCTTCCAAGTATTCTAAATTTCTTTGTTTCAGATGTGAATGCTGCGTTTAATAAAGATCCCGCTGCACGCACCTTAATTGAAGTGTTAACTAGTTATCCTGGGATTAAAGCCGTATTACTATATCGCATAGCGCATTTCTTTTGGAAATTAAGACTACCCTACATACCTAGATATATTTCTGGTATCGCACGAGATCTAACGGCCATAGAAATTCATCCAGGAGCAGAAATTGGTAGCGAATTCTTTATAGACCACGGAGCAGGAGTAGTTATAGGGGAAACAGCTGAAATTGGAAACAATGTAACGATTTACGCGGGCGTAGTTTTAGGTGGTACTAATTTGGAACAAAAAAAAAGACATCCCACTTTAGGTAACGATATTGTTGTTGGAACAGGCGCAAAAATTTTAGGACCTATTACTCTTGGAGACAATGTTAGAGTTGGCGCAAATTCCGTAGTTGTTAACGATGTGCCTCCAAATTGCGTAGTCGTAGGGGTTCCTGCGAAAATTGTATCGAAGAAAGGAAAAAAAATCGACAAAATTGATTTGCGCCACGGAGATCTTCCCGACCCAATCTCTATCGCTGTCTCGATTTTAAATAAAAGAATCGAAGAATTAGAGAAACATTTTCCTCCTAGTTCGAAACCAACAGAAGATGATATCGAAATATTTTACGGAGAAAATGGTAGCGGAATATAAAGTAGAAATTCTTTTTAATGATTAATGATTGTGAAATAAAAAGGTGAATTAAATGGCAAATTATTACAATAATATAGTTGAAGCAATTGGGAAAACGCCCTTAGTGAAATT
>JAUWNA010000281.1 GCA_030612905.1 Promethearchaeota archaeon | reverse complement strand
AAAAAATTAAAACAAGACGAAAAGGTTATGGCTTTCAATATTGAAACAAGAAAAGTACAAAAGACGGGTGGATCTACTTATATCGTTAGTCTGCCAAGAGAATGGATTGATAAACACGGTATTCAGGTTAAAGATACAATTGGGATCTTGTCACAACCAGATGGCAATTTACTTATTACACCTTACATAAGTTCAGAAAAATTTGTAAGAAAAAAGAAGTTCGACATTGACGAGATTAAAAACTCTGATTTCTTGTTTAGATTATTAGTAGGGGCTTATATCATGGGGTATAACATTATAGAAGTGAAATCTAGTAAAAAGATTGAGTCACAAATAAGAGATACCGTAAGTAATTTCAGAAAAATTACAATAGGGACTGAAATAATAGAGGAAACAGATAATAATATTATAATAAAAGATTTACTCGACCCAAAAGAAATGCCATTTGAAAAAACGATTAGGAGGATGTATATCCTAGCTAGTGGTATGCACGAAGACTCACTTAAAGCCTTGGAAACTGGGGATAAAAAGCTAGCGGAAAAAGTAATTGAAAGTGATGATGAAATTGATCGATTGAATTGGCTAGTCGAGCGTCAGGCTCACATTGTATTACGAGATATTATATTATGCCAAAAATTAGATATCACATTAGAGGATGCCAGTAATTATAAATTCATAAGCCGATTTCTCGAGAGAATTGCGGATCACGCCGTAAAAATCGCGCGAAATGTTTTATTTATAGATAACCAAAAGATCGATAAAGAATTATACAAAAACATTATGAATGCCAGTAAGATATCTTTGGACTTATTAAACATGAGTTTAGACGCATGGCTTCAAAATAGTTTAAAGTTAGCAAATGAAAACATCGAATCCACTAAAATATTAGCAAATGTATGTAATACCATTAAAATTAATCCAAATTCAGAGTATCTCGTTGAAATAGGTTCTATAATTGAAAGCATCAGGAGAACAGGTGAATACTCGTCAGATATTTCCGAGATTATTATTAATAATTTGATTTGAGCTATAAAATAAGAAACAAAACTCTATTCTTCAAAATTTCTTTTTGTGCTGATCAAAGTTGTTGTAGAATCGATCCACTCTTTTAAATCTTCATCAGTTCGGCAGAAGGACACGATTTTATCCAAATCTTCTAAATTACTAAAAATGCATTCTACAATTAAATCCCAACCGCCATAAGTAGGGGATGTATAAGTAATCTTCCAATCTTGATCTTCTTCTGGTTTCAATCCCTTCAATTTCTCTACTATCTTCCATTGAGTTCCGATAATTTTTAAGCGAACCAAAATGTATCCTCGATAGTAAATCTATTTAACACCCGATATTTTTGTTTTTCAACACATTTAAACAGTTATCTGACTATTATCTAAAGCAAAATTTAATTATTATTTATTTCTTATCATGGTTTGTTATTAAAGGGAAAATTATATATTCTCTTTAAATTCGGTAATGCAGAATTTCACATTAATATGTATTATATTGGTATGAAGTTTTTAAAATCATTTCAAAAGAATCAATTTGAATTTACCGGTAATTTAACAATAACATCGGTAAATTTTAAAGAAAACCTTTTATAATAGTATGTAAAATATGATCATATTATTTGCTAAATCTATTAAAAAAAAAAAGTAAGTGAAAATACACATGAGTGAAAATAAAACTTTATCAAAAAAGTTATTACTCATTATAGTAATAATCGCAGCGGTCAATTTCGTAGTTGGAGGAATCTTGTTATTGTTTGGGCTAAACTTATATTTCAACGAAATGTTTCATGGTAATTCAATAACTTTCGCAATTTTTCGAGCAATATCCTATATAGGAGAAGACATGGTCCAGATTCTATTACTTGCGGCTTTAGTATTCGCATACGATGTAAAATTTGGAAGAAATGTAGGGTTCTCTCTTTTAGGTTCTGTTTATGTTAACGGAATTTTAAAAGATGTATTTCAAGATCCCCGTCCTTGGACTAATATATGGGATGGTGAGCCCGTTGCTGAGGGTCTTGGCTTTCCTTCTGGACATTCACAAAATGCCGTAGCGGTCTGGGGACTAATGTCTTATGAGTCGTACAAAAAAGAAAGTAAAATTCTTCAATGGCTATTTATAATATTTATCTATTTAATCGGAATATCGAGAATCGTAATAGGAGTGCACGATCTACAAGATGTGTGGGGTGGATTCTTTTTTGGCACGATTTTCTTGGTTTTATTCATCTACCTTGAGCCACTACTCTCTGAAAAATCCAAGTCTCTGAATTTTTTAACCAAGGTAATTCTATCAATAATAATCCCAATTGCCATGTTAACTATAGCTCTTATTATCTTTCCAACCACCACAATTGACTATGGTATGGCTAGTGGCGCGCTAATGGGAATAGCACTTGGTTATTTAATCGAAACCGAAAAAATTCATTACGACCCAAAAGTACTCAATAACAAACAGAAACTTATTAATCTTGTAATAGGGTTAGTATTAACGATAGTTTTTTATTTTGCATTAAGCGTTTATTCTTCTGATTTTTTCGTTTGGAGATTTACTAAATACTTCGTATTAGCGTTTTTAGTTATTACTTTAGTTCCTTGGATCTTCACAAAAATTAAACGAGATTAATATAAATTAAAAAATCTAAAATCTTTTTTTTTTATTTCTTTTGCCTATAAGCTTATTTTGGAGTTTGGTGGTTCTCGTTAAACTACTTTATTTCTACTTTTTCTTCACACGTAGTTAATTTATAGTCGTCTTCCATAATAATTTTACATTTCTCTTTAACTGTTGCTGGCAAAAAAATGTTAATTTAGAATTCAAAAACAAATTATAACAACATTTATTAACTTACTTTGAATCTTATTAGATTGGTCCTTACTCACATATAAATAATAAAAGTTATGTCGCGCGAATCTCAAGAATTAACAAAAATAGCAGAAAAAAGTTATGGTGAATCCATTTCCGATGGTTTTCGCTTATTTGGAAAGAACTGGGCAAAAATTATCGGACCGCTCACCCTTTTTTATGTAATTTACTTGTTTTTAAAGATTTTTTTACTTGCAGATCTGAATTGGCAAATAACTGTTTTTGGAGAAAATATAATTAGTACAATGGATCCTTCAAACTTGACGGATGCTGATGTAGCTCAACTCCTAGGTTTTTTACTAGTTGGTCTTAGCGTTATCTTTATAGATAGTATTATTTACTCTTTATTTACAGCCTTAGCTATGAGTTCCGTGAGTATTTACCTCTACAAGAAGTATTTAAACTTAGATACTGATTTAGTTCAAGATATAAAGAAATCATTTAATTCCAAATTATTTGTAGTCCTTGCGATTCTTGGTCTTGGATATCCACTTGGGTTATGGTTTTTATTGATTCCTGGAATTACAATTTTCGGGCTTTATATTTGTTCAGTATTCACTTATCAATTTGAAAACATAGAAAAACCTCTCAAACAAGCAAGATTAATTACTAAAGGAGCATTTTGGAAAGTCATTGGAGTTTTGGTTATCAGCTCTTTAATTATCCGCACAATTAGTGTGATTTTCGGTTTGTTCTTAAACCTTGTATGGCATGTGGACGCCCCTACATTAGCCTCGTGGTACAACCCCGCAAGCAGGAGATATGATATGCTATTTTTGAACGAGTTATTGAATAATTTAGTAACAATCATTCTTGGACCACTTTTTATATGTTTATTGACCACTCTTTTCACATCGTTAAAAGTAAGATTCGATTTAGGATACAGGCGAGGCTATTTTAAAACGCCAACTGAGTTATATGGAACAGAAAAGGTTCAAGTTCAACCAGAACATGCCGATTCGGGCTTTTATTGTCCCGTTTGCGGGTATCATATGGGAATCAAATTTAAATTTTGTCCAAACTGTGGAGAATCTCTTGATTTTAAAGCTTGAGAGAAAAAAATTAATCACGCACCTTTTAATTAAAAATTATATCTTTATAGAATAAAGAGGA